>VBDA01000089.1:4404-15268 GCA_005883655.1 Betaproteobacteria bacterium
GGCTTGTATGGCGAACAGCCTTCGCTCGATCGCCTTTCGGGCGACGGAAACTCGGGATTCGCCATCGATTTTCGCAGCGTGTACGCGACCGCGCTCGACCGCTGGTGGGGTGTGCCGTCGAGCGGGCCTCTTGGTGGCACCTTTACGCCGCTACCGATCCTGCGAGCCTAGTGAGGAATACGAAAGCGCGCGACGTCCCGACTACTCTTATCTTCATTCCCGCGACGGAGCCAGGTTCTGCATTTAAACGTTGGCGTCCCATGCCGCGAGGAACTCCTGCCAGTGCGGCTCTCGGTACGAGGAGATCTTTTCCCGCGCCAGCGATACTTCGGCCGCGTACTCCCCGGCCGCCAGCGCCCCGCGCAGCTGCTGGAACCTGAGATACAGCATATAGGTATTCATCGCATCGGTCTCGCAGTAACGGCGGATGTGGTCCCCATTTTTCCCGGAAACCCGGACAGGCGCGCCATGGCGTCGAGACCGGCAGCGGCACGCGGCTGATACATCGCCAGCACATCCATCAGATCGAGATGCCGGGTGTGATAGCGTCCGAGATAGTTATTGAATTTGAATTCCCGGTCCTCGTCACCCCAGTCCCAGAATTTTTCCGCAACCAAGCCATGGATGAGCGCCCGCTGACTCAAGACCGGAAGATCGAAGCCGCTTCCGTTCCAGGAAACAAGCTGCGGCGTATAGCGGTCGACGCCGTCGAAGAATCGGCGGATCAGCTCAGGCTCAGGGTCCGCCGATTCACCGAGCGACCAGACCCGAAACGCATTGCCCTCGCGCAGGACGCAGGCGATCGCGACCACGCGCTGCAAGTACAAGGGCAGAAAATCGCTGCCGCTCGCGGCGCGGCGCTGCTGACTGGCCCAGGTCAGAACGGCGGCGTCGGGGAGCGTCGCGGGCAAGCGATGCAGACGGCGAAGTCCCACGACATCGGGTACCGTCTCGATGTCGAAAACCAGCGTCGGCGTCATGCAGCGTGCAGCGTGCACATCGTGCGGCGCCTACGTCACTGTCAGCCGGGGAATACGCCGGTCGACAAGTACCGGTCGCCGCGATCGCAGATGATGAACACGATGGTCGCGTTCTCGACTTCACGCGAGATGCGCAGCGCGACCGCACACGCGCCCCCCGACGATATGCCGGCGAAGATTCCTTCCACGCGCGCGAGCTGCCGCGCAGTTTCTTCTGCATCGGCCTGCGACACCAATTCGAGGCGGTCGACGCCTTTCGCATCGTAGATCCTGGGCAGGTATTGGACCGGCCATTTGCGGATGCCCGGGATCTGCGAGCCTTCTTCGGGCTGACAACCCACGATGACCACCTCGGGATTCTTTTCCTTGAAGAACTTTCCAGCCCCCATGATCGTTCCGGTGGTGCCCATGCTCGAAACAAAATGAGTGATGCGCCCGCCCGTTTCGTTCCAGATCTCGGGTCCGGTGCCGCGATAGTGGGCGAGCGGATTGTCCTGGTTCGCAAATTGATCGAGGATGATGCCGCGGCCTTCGGCGCGCATTTTCTCCGCGATGTCGCGCGCGGTTTCCATCCCGCCTGCTTTCGGCGTCAGCACGATTTGAGCCCCGAACGCGGCCATCGTCTGCCGCCGCTCCAACGAGAGATGCTCCGGCATCACTAGCACCATCTTATAGCCGCGCAGCGTGGCCGCCATGGCGAGCGCGATGCCGGTGTTCCCGCTGGTGGCCTCGATCAGGGTGTCGCCGCGCTTGATGTCGCCGCGCTTTTCCGCCTCGATGATCATCGACAAGGCGGGCCGATCCTTGACCGAGCCGGCGGGATTGTTGCCCTCTAGCTTGGCGAGCATCACATTGCTCGCGTTGCCGACCAGGTGCCGAAGTTGCACCAGCGGCGTGTTACCGACGGTATCTTCGATGGTTTTGTACATGGCAGAGGCGCTTAACGCGTGACGACACGCGTGGCACAGCGCGTCATTTTACCCGAGACCAAAAGGAAGCCCCGCGTCAAACGCGGGGCTCCACGATGCTTCTACTGCAATGCCGCGGACCGCCGCGACACGGCCCGATTTACTTCTTGGCCTTTTCGTCCTTGTCTGCCGATTTCATTGCCGCATCGCCCTTGGCCCCGTCTTTGGCAGCGGCTTTGTCCACCTTGGCGTCCTTCATCGGCGCATTCTTGGATGCTTTTGCATCTTGCTTCGCCTTGGCCGCGGCGGCTTTGGCATCCTTCTTCGCCTGTGCTTCGGCCGCTTTGGCGTCTTTCTTGGCCTTGGCTGCGGCTTCGGCGTCCGCCTTGGCTTTGGCCTTGGCCTCCTTGTCGGCCGCGGCCTTCTCGGCCTTCATCGTCTTGGCGTCCTTGGCGGCTGACGCGCTCGGCGCCAAGCTGCCTGCGGCAGCTTTGGAGGTCGCGGGTGGCGCAGCGGGCGTGCTCGAAGGAGCCGCAGCCGGGGTGCTCTTCGCTGCCGGTGTGGCCGGTGTAGCCGGTGCGGCCGGCGCTGCCGATGCCGCCGATTTGGCCGGTGGTGGCTGCATTGTTGACGGCGCCGCTTGCATACCGGACGGCGCAACGCTCTTGGCGTCTGACTTGGCCGCTGCGGGCGCGGGGACCGGCGTGGACGCGCCGCTCACCGAGATCATCCCCTTGACCTTGGCGAAAGTTCCTTCCTTGATCCCGTTGACCTTCATGATGTCTTCCGGGGTCTTGAACGGGCCGTTGGCCTTACGGTAATCGATGATCGCCTGCGCCTTGACCGGACCGATTTCCGGCAAAGCATCGAGCTCTTCTTTGGTCGCGGTGTTGATATTGACCGCGGCAAGCGCGAACGCCGAGAACAGCAGCGTCACGAGTAACAGCAGGAACCTCTTCATTCATCCCTCCGAGGAAAAGTGGACATCCGTTACGCAGGCATTTCCGGTCTTGGCCGGATGCCATTAACGCCGGCGCGATGCTACGGGTTGACCGCGGATTGGGCGAGGAGCGCCTGCACGCACTTCGCGACGCCTTCTTCGATGTCGCGCATGGGCGCGGCGTATCCCGACGCGCGCAACCCGCCAAGATCGGCCTGGGTATAGCTCTGGTACTTGTCCCGCAGCCCGGCCGGAAAGGCGATGTATTCGATCGCACCTGCGCGATGCAGCGCCTCGAACGGCAGCGCCGCGACGCCTTCCGCGGCGCGGCAGGCGTTGATCGTTGCGGTCGCCACCGCGTTGAACGTCGTTGCGTTGCCGGAGCCCAGATTGAAGATTCCCGAGCGCTCCGAGTGGTCGAGAAAGTCGAGGTTGACCTGCACAACGTCGTCGATGCTCACGAAGTCGCGCCGCTGCTCACCGGCGGCGTAGCCTCCCGAGCCCTCGAAAAGCTGCACTTTGCCGGCGGCCCGATACTGGTGAAAGAAATGCCAGACGACCGACGCCATCCTGCCTTTGTACCCTTCGCGCGGACCATAGACGTTGAAGTATCGGAAGCCCGCAATCTGCGACGTGCGATCCGGGAGCAGCCGGCGGACGTACTGATCGAACAGCCACTTCGAATAGCTGTAGACATTCAGTGGCGACTCGCACGCTCTTTCCTCGCGAAACACCGTGCCCGCGCCATAGACCGAAGCCGACGAAGCGTAGAGAAAGGGAACATCGTTATCCTGGCAGTGCTGCAGCAGCGCCGCCGAGTAGCGGTAATTGTTGGCAAGCATGAACCTGCCGTCGGTTTCCATGGTGTCCGAGCAAGCGCCCTGATGCAGCATCGCCGAGATGTCGTCGTCGAAGTCGCCGTCGGCCAGCCGCGGCAGGAACTCGTCCCTGTCGAAATAGTCGGCGATATCGCAATCGACGAGATTGCGGAAATTATCCGCACGCGACAGGCTGTCGATCGCGACAATCCGTGTCTCTCCGCGGGCGTTCAATGCGCGGATCAAGCTCGATCCGATGAAGCCGGCAGCACCGGTGACGACAATGTACAAGCGCGTTCTCCGCGATCGGTGAATCTACAGTTCGATGTCGACCTTGCCGATTTCCGTTGTCACGAATGGCACCCGCGGCGCGACCGCGCAGAGCAATTCGTAGCCGACAGTGCTCGCCGCGGCAGCGACGTCATCGACCGACAGTCCTTGGCCCCAGAGCACGGCCGGGCTGCCGACGCCCGCCTCCGGTACTTCGCTCAAGTCGACGGTCATCATATCCATGGAGACGCGTCCCGCGGTACGCACTTTCTTGCCGCACACCAGCACCGGCGTCCCGTTGGGCGCATGGCGTGGATAGCCGTCGGCGTACCCGCAGGCAATCACTCCGACCCGGTGCGCGCGTGCGGCGGTGTAGCCGCCGCCGTAACCCACGCTTGCATTGGGTTTGAGATCGTGCACCGCGATCAGCTCGCTGCGCAACGTCATCGCCGGCGACAATCCAAGCGTTTCCGCGGTATCGTACGGAAACGGCGAGGAGCCGTAGAGCATGATGCCAGGTCGAACGTAGTCCCCACCCACCTCGATGAAGCGGATGACACCGGCGGAGTTGGCGATCGAGCGCGGATAGGGTAAGCCTTTGCAGGCGTCCTCGAACGTTTGCAATTGTTCGTGCAAGCCTTCCTCCTCATCGGCGCGAGCGAGATGGGTCATCAATCGCAACGCGGCAACGCTCGACGCGGCCGACAGACGATCGGTGACCTCGCGTACTTCCGAGGGTTTGAAGCCCAGCCGATTCATGCCGGTATTGATCTTGACGAACACTTCCAGCGGGCGCGTCAGCGCGGTGGTCTCCAACATGCGCACGTGCTCTATGTGGTGCACAACTACCGCGAGGCGGCGCGACGCGATTTCGGGCAACTCGTCGGCACCAAAGAATCCTTCCAGCAACAGAATGCGGCGCGCATAGTGATGCTCACGCAACAGAACGGCGGCGTCGAGCTCGAGCAATGCAAGTCCGTCGGCGTCGCTGAGAGCGGGCAGGACACGTAAGAGACCGTGTCCATAAGCGTTGGCCTTGACCACCGCGAGCAATTGCGCGCCCGCCGATTTTTCGCGCGCGACGCGTAAATTCTTGCGCAATGCCGCGAGATTGATTTGGGCCAGGATGGGCCGGCTCATGACAGGAGGCACTAAGGCAGAGAACGAACCAAGTCCTGCCGGTTTTGTCTGAGAGAGAAACGTGGTATAAGGCGCGAGCCGCATGCGCCGGCAAGAAATTAATTATACACAAGCGCAGCGAACCTTCCCCGGCCTACCGCTGCCGGTGTCAAGCACCGCGAGCGTTCGCGCAAACGAGGACAATGAAAGCCGGGTTCTACATCATCATGGCGGCGCAGTTTTTCTCGTCGCTCGCCGACAATGCGCTGCTGGTCGCGGCAATTCAAATGCTGCGCGACCTCGACTCGCCGGCGTGGATGACGCCCGCGCTCAAGCAATGTTTCGTCTTCTCGTACGTGTTGCTGGCACCGTTAGTCGGCGCGTTCGCGGATTCGATGCCCAAGGGGCGCGTGATGCTCATCACCAACGGCGTCAAGGTCGCGGGCTGCTCACTGATGCTCTTCACTTTGCATCCGCTGCTCGCGTACGCTGTGGTTGGGCTCGGCGCAGCCGCCTATTCGCCCGCGAAATACGGCATCCTCACCGAGCTGCTGCCCGCGCGGCAGCTGGTGGTCGCCAACGGCTGGATCGAAGGCACCACCGTCGCGTCGATCATACTGGGCGTGCTTCTGGGCGGTGTGCTGATCAGCGGTCCGATTTCGAGCGCACTGCTGGCGATCGACATACCGCGTATCGACACCGGCGTCGAGACACCGCCGCAAGCAGCCATTTGCGTAATCATGGGCGCCTACGCCATCGCCGGGCTGTTCAACTTCTACATTCCGAATACAGGCGTCGATCACCGCACGCCAAGCAAAAATCCGATCTTCCTGATTCGAGAGTTCGGCCACTGCTGCGCGCTCCTCTGGCGCGATAAGCTCGGCCAGATCTCGCTGGCGACGACCACGCTGTTCTGGGGCGCCGGTGCGACGCTACAGTTCATCGTGATCGACTGGGCCGCGTCGCACCTTTGCTACAACCTGTCGCGCGCGTCGTACCTGCAGGGCGTGGTCGCCATCGGGATCGCACTTGGCGCGGTCGCCGCGGCGCGCTTCGTCTCGTTGCGCAACGCGGTCAAGGTGTTGCCGCTCGGCGTCCTGATGGGTGTCGCCATCATCGGCATGATCTATGTGCAGTTTCTCGAGACTTCGGTGATACTGATGACTGCGATCGGCGTGCTCGCGGGATTTTTCGTGGTGCCGATGAACGCGATGCTTCAACATCGCGGCCATGTTCTTATGGGCGCGGGCCATTCGATCGCGGTACAGAATTTCAACGAGAACATCGGCGTGCTGGTGATGCTCGCCTTTTACGCACTGCTGGTTTTTCTAGGCGTCTCGACCAATCAGGTGATCGTGCTGTTCGGTCTGTTCGTGGCCGGCATGATGCTGCTGGTAATGTGGCGCCATCGCATCAACCTGGCGGCAGGCGATCTCATGCACCTTATCGCGACTGAACGGGTCGAGCCGACGCCGAACCGGTAGCTCCTACAAAATGATGGGCTGATCGGGCAGCTCGTTGATCGCCGCGCCGGTGCGCGGGAAGTGACGCGAAAGAAGCGCGCTGACCGCGTCGATGCCGGCGACCGCGCCATCCGCGAAACGCCGATCGCGAAACGCCGCTTCCATCGTACGGCAGATCGACTGCCACTGCGCTTCTCCCACTTCGCGATGGATACCGCGATCGGCGATGATCTCCACTCGGCGATCGGCGAGCAGCAGGTACACCAGCACTCCGCTGTTGCCTTCGGTGTCCCAGACGCGCAGGCGCCCGAACACGTCGAGCGCGCGCTCGCGCGCTGTTTGCCGGGCGAGCACCAGCGACAGCGGCAACGCGGCCTCTACCACGAAGCGCACCTGACCCGCGTGACTGCGCTCGCCGGCGCTGATCGCGGCCTCGATACGAGCCAGTGCCTCGCGCGGAAATGCCTTGCGCACCGCACGGTGATCGGTCGCAAGGTGGCGTGCAAAGCGTTTCAAGCGCGTCGACGCCGCTTGTGTCGAGCCATGTTTTGGCGCTGCATCGGCCGGTTGCATGTCAGTCCCAGCCTCCGCTCGCACCGCCGCCGCCAAAGCTTCCGCCACCGCCGGTGAATCCACCGCCACCGCCGCCGCCACCTCCGCCAAATCCGCCTGCGCCCGGGATCCAGCCAACACCGCGGCCGCCGAACATGGAAAAGATAATGATGAGGAACGCGACGATCGCCACGCCGCCGGCGATCAGCAGGGACCCCGCGATGAACCAGCCCACAACGCCGGCCACTCCCGCGCCGATGGCGGAGCCTCCGATATTGCCGAACATCGAGCGCAGGATCGTTCCGACGACCGGAACCGCCACCAGCAGGATGATGAACAGGTTCCCATAGTCGAACGAATGCCGCGGCGCGGCGCGCCTGGCCGGTTCTGCGGGCAGAGGCTCTCCGCTGCCGATGACTTCGATGATTCGGTCGACGCCGGCGTTGATGCCTTGTGCGAACTGGCCCTGCTTGAAGTAAGGCGCGACGGTTTCGCCGATGATCCTTCGCGACGTCACGTCGGTCAGCACACCCTCGAAACCGTAACCGACCTCGATGCGCATGTGCTTCTTTCCGATCATCCACGCCTCGGCAACGCGCAGCGAATACTCCTCGATCGGTTCCGGAGCGGTGGTGGGCACCAGCAACACCACAAGCTGATTGCCGGTCCGCGCTTCCCAATCGCGCAATTTGGTTTCGAGCGCCTGGCGCTCGGACGAAGACAAGGTACCGGTCAGATCGGTGACCTGACTGGTAAGCGGCGGCACCGGGCGCAGGCCATCCTTGGGCGGGTCCCACGCGACCGCCAGTGCGGCGGTCGAGATCACAATCGCTGCTGCCGCCGCGATAGCACCGACGCTGCGCCCAAGGATCACGGCACGGCTCCGGCGGAATGCGAGCAATTCGATGGTGATCAGTTCTTGGGCGGGGATGCGGGTGCCGGCGAGGTCGCAGGCGGCGTTGGCGATTTGCCGAAATCAACGGTCGGCGGCACGCTGATCGTCTTTTCGTTGTCGACGGTGAAATTGGGCTTCACGTCCATTTTGAATATCATCGCCGTCAGATTGGTCGGGAACGAGCGCACGGTCACGTTGTATTCCTGCACGGCCTTGATGTAACGGTTGCGCGCGACGGTAATCCGATTTTCGGTGCCCTCGAGCTGCGCCGTCAGATCGCGGAACACGGCGTCGGACTTGAGCTGCGGGTAGTTTTCCGCCACCAGCAAGAGGCGCGACAGCGCCGATTGCAACTGGGCCTGCGCCGCCTGAAACTTGGCGAACGCCACCGGGTCGTTGATGAGCTCCGGCGTCGCCTTGATCGAACCGACGTTGGCGCGCGCTTCGGCGACCTGGATGAATATGGTTTGCTCCTGCGCGGCATAGCCTTTGACGGTATTGACCAGGTTCGGCACCAGGTCGGCGCGCCGCTGATACTGGTTGATGACCTCGGACCACGCGGCCTTGATCTGCTCGTCCTGTCGCTGCAGGTCGTTGTAGCCGCATCCGGACAGGAACAGCGCCACGAATGCCGCGACAAAAAATCGCGCCAAAGGACCGAATGACTTGCGCATGATGTGATTTCTCCGTAGAAGGCCAGCGCACGCAGGCGAACTGCCAGCGGCGTGTCAGGTGGGGCCCCGCCCCGCGGTTTGCAAGATGTCTGCCTGCAATATGCCGCGCAAGGTCGCCCGCGCGAGGCACAGATCTTCCCACGCCTTCGCTTTGTCCGGCAAGTTACGCAGCAGGTATGCTGGATGATAGGTCACGATCAAGGGAACGCCTTTGTAGCGATGAACTCGCCCGCGAAGGCTGGCGATCGTTGTCTCCACGCGCAGCATTGTCGTTGCCGCGCTCTTGCCCAACGCGACAATGAGCTTCGGCTGGATCAGGGCAATCTGGCGATCCAGATAGGGAAGACACGCTTCGACTTCGAGCGGCGTGGGGGAACGGTTTCCGGGCGGCCGGCACTTGAGCACATTGGCGATGTAGACCGCTTTGGACCGGTTCATACCCAGGGCCGCAAGCATGCTGTCGAGAAGGCGCCCGGCTTGGCCGACAAAAGGCTCGCCCTTCGCGTCTTCCTCGGCTCCGGGCGCCTCGCCGACAAAAAGCCACTCGGCATGCTGGTCGCCGACGCCGGGCACCGCCTTATTTCGGGTACGGGCGAGGCCGCACGCGGTGCAAGCGGAAACATCTGCGGCAAAATGCGCCCAGTCGAGCATCGCAATCCGCATTACGCGAGTCTCGACGTCGGTTTGCGGCACGGCGGCGAGCGGTGCCTCGTTCACGCTGTGGGGCGCGATGGGGGTCGCGTCACTGCGGTATCGCGCGCGCAAGCGCCACACCGGCGTCAGCCCGAGCTCCTGCAGGATATCGATTCGTTCAGGCACTGGTATCGCGACTCCCCTGGAACGCGGCGCCCGAGCGCGCGCCACGGCGCAGTACCAGCGCATCCTCGCGTGCGCCTGCACCATCCGCCGCAGGATAGTAGCCTGCCCGACGCGCAACGGGGACAAACCCCTCCGCGCGGTAAAGGGCGATCGCTCCCGTGTTCGACAGCCGCACTTCAAGAAAGCACTGCTCGGCCCCAAGGCGCGAGGCATCAGCGAGGAACCGGCGCAACAAGGCACGCGCCAAGCCGCGCCTTCGCGCCGCCGGCGCGACGGTGAGGTTGAGGATTTGCGCTTCGCCCGGCCCCATCATCAGCACGCCGTACGCCACGATCACGCCACCGGCTTCACCGACAATGTTGCTATAACCGGCGGCGAGCGCATCGCGAAAATTTCCAGCCGTCCATGGCGCCGGATGGGCCAGAGCTTCGAGCGCGGCAACGGCGACCAGGTCCGACTCCTGCATCGGTCTCCATAGTGTGCCGATTACCGATACGGGCGTGGCAGTAGTGCCTATCGAGCTGTTCACTTACTCAGGATACCGAAAAAACTCATGTCATCCCCGCGAAAGCGGGGACCCAGTGGCGTTTGTACTAAAGGCGCTGGATTCCCACTTTCGCGGGAATGACGAAATTATGGATCCGGGATCAACTTCGTAATGTTCGAAAGTAGGCATTGAGGCACTCACTGACGCAGTCCCGCCGCACGTTCGGCGATGGTCAGCGCCACACGATGCCGCACGTAAAGCGGCGCCGCATCGCGTGCCGGGACTCCTTCACCGGCAGCAAAACGCGGCAACGCAAGCTTGCCGACGGCACTCGCGCTGGGGACGATCGTTCCGTCGTATTCGGACAATATCTCGCCGTAGCGCTCGCGCAGCGACGGATATGCCGCGAACCCGCTGCCGGCGGCGATCCATCCGCGACCTTCGGGAACGGGCGCGACAGCGGGTGAGACGACCACCGGCGCGATTGCCTCGCGCCAGCGCCCGGAATCGCGTTCATAGGCAGCGACGTAGACCTCCCGCATGCGCGCATCCAGCGCCGCGAGGATACGTTCGCCGCCGGCGAGGTCGCGCCGCGTTTGAGCCATGGCCTCGAGCGTCGATACTCCGACTACCGGCAGCGCGGCTCCCAGCGCGAGACCTTGCGCGACGCCGCAGGCGATGCGCAGGCCCGTAAAAGATCCCGGACCGGCGCCAAACGCGATGCCGTCGATCTGCTTCAGGGTCACGCCGCGTTCGGCGAGTATCGCCCGGATCATCGGCAGCAGAAGCTCGGAATGGCGCTGTCCCGCGACCTCGCTCTTCTCATGCCAACTAACGCCATCGCCCAGCGCGACGGCGCAAACCTCGGTCGAGGTATCGAGCGCAAGAATTTGCATCGCTCGAATTCTACCCGACCAGCGGGGCGGCAAATGCGCGCGC
>VBDA01000090.1 GCA_005883655.1 Betaproteobacteria bacterium
ATACTGGAGCAGCTCAAGCAGGCGCTGTAATACGTTGCATCCTCGTCGTTCCCGCGAAAGCCGCTGGTTCCCCGCTTTCGCGAGGACGACGCAAAATTTCAGAAGGCGTAACCCGTTCCGGTGACCCTTGTTACGCCGTCGGAGGAACGGTGTCCTGAAACGACTGCCGCTTCGCCAGCTTTTCCGCCAGCTTGAGCAGTGACGGATACTCGCCGCGCCAGTCGATCGCGGGATGGCGCAAATCGAGATAGGCGAGCGCGCAGCCGGTTGCGATGTCAGCGAGGGTGTACGCGTCGCCGGAGCACCACGGCCTGTCGCCGAGCTCGCTCGCTAAATCCGCGAGGCCGCGGTCGATCTTCTGCTGCTGGCGGGCGAGCGACTCGGCACTCTGTTCTTTCGCCGGCCGCTTTGTTTCCAGCACGATTGCGACCGCAGCATCGCAAATGCCGTCCGCAAGCGCTTCCCAGCGCTTGACCGCGATCCGCTGCCGGCTCGGCTCGGGAATGAGCCGCGACACGGGACTCACCGTATCGAGGTACTCGACGATGACGCGCGAGTCGTAGAGCGCGGTCCCGTCATCGAGTACCAGGACTGGTACCTTGCCCAAAGGATTGTAATTAGGCACCGACGTTCCCGGGACCCACGGCGATTCCTCGACCAACTCGCATTCGATTTTCTTTTCGGCGATGGCGATGCGCACCTTACGCGCGTAAGGGCTTGTGTGCGACGCGAGAAGTTTCATGCGAAGTTATGACGGTTGCGAAGGACGACGCCTCTGACGGGCGACGCGAATTATACCACCGCGAAACAGCGCGCCCGGTCTGTCGCAGGCGGCGCGAAGCCGTCAGTCGTTGTGATAGACTTCGCTGGCCCCGCCTGCAATGTCATGTCGACTTCCGACGCGCTCACTCCACTTACTGCACTGTCGCCGCTGGACGGCCGTTATCGCACCAAGATGGTGGTTCTGGCCGACCATTTCAGCGAATTCGCTCTCATGCGCCAGCGCGTGCGTGTCGAGCTCGCATGGCTCGAAGCTATCTCGGACGAACCCGGCATCGCCGAGGTGGCGCCGTTTTCCGCCGCGACCCGCGCGCTTTTCCAGGAAGTTCAGCGAGACTTCAGCATTGCCGACGCCGAGCGGATCAAGGCCATCGAGCGCACCACCAATCACGATGTCAAGGCCGTCGAATATTGGCTGAAGGAGCGCTTCGAGAGCGTCGTCGAAGTGACGCGTGCCGCCGAGTTCATCCATTTCGCCTGCACTTCGGAGGACATCAATAATCTGGCGCATGGACTGATGCTGGTCGATGCGCGCCGGGACGTCTTGTCGCCGGCGCTTGCGGCGCTGGTGGGCGATCTGCGCATTCTCGCGCACGATCACGCGGCGTTGCCGATGCTGGCACGCACCCATGGCCAGGCGGCGACGCCAACGACCTTGGGCAAGGAGATGGCCAACGTCGTGTCCCGCCTCGATCGCGCCCGCGCGCTGTTCGAGGAGGTGGGACTGCCAGGCAAGATCAACGGCGCCGTCGGCAACTACAACGCACATCTCGCGGCATACCCCGCGATCGACTGGGAGTCGCTGGCGCACAGGCTGGTGACCAAGCTCGGGCTCGAATTCAATGCTTACACGACGCAGATCGAGCCCCACGACGGCTTGGCGGAACTCTTCGACGCCCTCGCGCGCGTGAATACCATTCTCATCGACCTCGATCGTGATCTCTGGGGATACGTGTCGCTCGGCTATTTCAAGCAGAAGCTGAAACAGGACGAGGTGGGGTCCTCGACCATGCCGCACAAGGTGAACCCGATCGACTTCGAGAATTCCGAGGGCAATCTCGGGCTCGCCAACGCCCTCTTGCGTCATCTCGCGGACAAGCTGCCGATCTCGCGCTGGCAGCGCGATTTGAGCGATTCGACAGTGCTGCGCAATATGGGCGTCGCGCTTGGCTATACGCTGCTGGGGATCGTGTCATGCAGGAGCGGTCTTGCCAGGCTCGAGGTCGATCCGGAGAAACTTGCCGGCGATCTCGAAGCCAACTGGGAAGTGCTCGCCGAGCCGATTCAGACCGTCATGCGGCGTTACGGTGCGCCTAATCCGTATGAGCAACTGAAAGCGCTGACCCGGGGAAAAAGCGGCATGACGCGCGAATCGCTTCACGCCTTCATCGACGGTCTCCAGATTCCCGCCGACGCAAAAGCGCGGCTCAAGGCACTCACTCCGGCGACGTACATCGGGGACGCCGCAATGCTCGCGCGTCGCGTCTAGCGATATCGCGCCGTTCACAGATTGAGGTTCTCGACCCTCTGCTTTCGTGCGCGTCTTTCTCGCATCCATTGGAACGCGATAGGCAGCAGCGAAACGACGATGATGCCGAGAACGATCCATGCCAGGTTATTCTTGACCCACGGGATATTGCCGAACAGGTAGCCGGAATACGTGAGCAGCCCGACCCACGCGGCGCCGCCGATGACGTTGTAGCTTAGAAACTTCCGGTAGCTCATTTGACCGACGCCGGCGAGGAACGGAGCGAACGTGCGCACTATCGGTACGAAGCGGCCGATGATGATCGTGAAACCGCCGTACTTTTCATAAAAGCGATGTGTCCGCGCCATGTACTCGGGCTTCAGCCAGCGGCCGAGCCGCGACTCGTGAGGCTGCAAAAGGACCTTCGGGCCGATGAAATGACCAATCGAGTAATTGACCGAATCTCCCAGGACCGCCGCGACCAGTAGGGTCAGCACGAGAAGGTGGACATTGACGCCGCTGGCCGCGGCGACGGTGCCCGCCACGAACAGAAGCGAGTCTCCGGGAAGCAGCGGAAATACAACCAGTCCTGTCTCGGCGAAGATCACGATGAACAGCGCGGCGAACATCAGCGCGGCGTGCTGCGCAGCCAGCGCCGACAGCGACTGGTCGAGCGCCAGCAGCGAGTAAAGGAGTGTGGTGATCATCAGACCGGCCGGCCGCAACAGGGACGGCCGCGGCGCGTCAGGGCAGGATTTTTTCCCGGGCTGCGGCGCCGGTTCTCTTCTCCGGCCGGACCAGATCTTCGCGCGAGACGCCGAGCCACATGACCAGAGACGCCATCACCAGTGCCGAAGAGTAGATGCCGAAGCAGATTCCGATCGCCAGCGCCAGGGCGAAGTAGTGCAGCGTCTCGCCGCCGAAGAACAAAATCGAAAGCACCATCAACAAGGTGCAGCCATGGGTGATGATCGTGCGCGACAAGGTGCTGGTGATGGCGCCGTTGATGACGTCGGGAACGGTAGCCTTACGCATCTTGCGGAAGTTCTCCCGAATCCGGTCGGCGATCACCACCGATTCGTTGACCGAATAGCCGAGGACTGCAAGGATTGCAGCCAGCACTGGAAGTGAAAACTCCCATTGAAAGACCGCGAAGAAGCCAAGGATGATCACCACGTCGTGCAGATTGGCTGCGATCGCCGACACCGCGAAGCGCCATTCGAATCGAAGCGCGAGATAGGCGACGATGCCGATGCTCACCAGCAACAAGGCAAGGGCGCCGTTTTCGTAAAGCTCCTTGCCGACCTGAGGACCGACAAATTCCACCCGCTGCTGATTCACGGTCGCGTCGTCGGCCTTGAGCTCGGTCATGACCCGCTCGGAGAGTTGGGCGCTCGAAAGTCCCTCCTTGAGCGGCAGACGGATGAGCGCGCTGTTGGAGCTGCCGAAGCTCTGCACCGCAAATTCGCCCAGATTCATCTTGTCGATCACGTTGCGGACGCGCGCGAGATCGGCGGGATGGCTGTACGCGATCTCGATGACCGTTCCGCCGCGGAAATCGACCCCCAGGCTTAGGCCGCGCGTGACCAGGAACAAAACGGCAAGCAGGAAGGTGACCAACGAAATCACGTTGAACACCAGCGCGTGCTTCATGAACGGGATGACGATGCGAATGCGGAAGAATTCCATGCCGATTCTCTGTCCTGGTCAGCGACGAAGTTCTCGACCGCGGGCCGAGGGTTCCATCATGTGTGTCATTGTCCCGCTGCTTTCGCCGCGGCCGGTTTCCAGACCTGACCGATCGAAATCCTGTCGAGCTTCTTCCGGCCGCCATAGACGAGCGCCACCAGCCCGCGGGAGACGAATACCGCGGAGAACATCGACGTCAGTATCCCCAGGCAGTGAACCACGGCGAAGCCGCGCACCGGGCCGCTGCCGAAAATGAGCAGCGCAAGGCCGGCGATGAGCGTGGTCACATTGGAGTCGAGAATCGTACCCCAAGCCCGCTCGTAGCCGGCCTTTATCGCCGCGTGCGGCGTGTCGCCCCAGCGCAACTCTTCTCGAATGCGCTCGTTGATCAGAACGTTGGCGTCGATGGCCATGCCGAGAGTCAGTGCGACCGCAGCGATGCCGGGCAGCGTCAAGGTGGCCTGCAGCATCGACAGGATCGCGATCAACAAGAGCAGGTTGACCACCAGCGAGATGGTCGAAATGATGCCCATCAGTCCGTAATAGACGCAGATGAAGACGGAAAGCACGATGAATCCGTAGAGCACCGAGTCGAAGCCCTTCTGGATATTTTCCGCGCCGAGCGACGGGCCCACCGTCCGCTCCTCGACGATTTCCATCGGCGCCGCCAGCGCTCCGGCGCGCATCAGCAACGCGATATCGTTCGCTTCGCGCGTGTTCATCTTGCCGCTGATCTGCACCCGGCCGCCGCCGATTTCCTCCCGAATCACCGGGGCTGTGATGACCTCGGCTTTGCCCTTTTCGACCAGCACGATGGCCATCCGCTTGCCGACGTTCTCGCGCGTGAGCTCCTTGAAAATGCGCGCGCCGGTAGCGTCGAGATTGATGTGCACCGCCGGTTCGTTGGTGCGTCCGTCGAATCCCGGCTGCGCGTCGTTGATGCGATCTCCGGTCAGCACCACCTGACGCTTGACCAGGAGCCGCCCCCCGTTGCGTTCCGTGAAGAGATCATTGCCCAGTGCGGGTTGACCGCCGATCGCCGCCTCCAGCGCGCCCGGATCGTCGTTGACCATTCGTATCTCGAGCGTTGCCTGCCGGCCCAGGATATCCTTGGCGCGTGCGGTGTCCTGCACGCCGGGCAGCTGCACCACCACGCGGTCCGCGCCCTGCTGCTGGATGATCGGCTCGGCAACGCCGAGCTCGTTGACCCGGTTTCTCAGGATGGTGATGTTCTGCAGGACCGCGCCGTCCTGGATCCGCTTTTGCGCCTCGGGCTTGAGGCCGGCGGTCAGCCTGAACTGGTCGCCCGCATCGGCGCCGTTGAGCGCGAGATCGGGGAAGGCGCCGTTGATCTCGGCGTTTGCCTTGTCGCGTTCCGCCGCGGTGCGAAAGCGAATGACGACGTTCTGACCTTCACGCGCTATACCGGAATACTGCACCTTCTTTTCGCGAAGCAGCGAGCGGATGTCGGTCAGATAACGATCGGCGGCCTTGTCGAGCGCCGCCTTCATGTCGACCTGCTCCAGAAAATAGACGCCGCCGCGGAGGTCCAAGCCAAGGTACATCGGCAAGGCGCCGATCGACGCCAGCCATCGCGGCGAGCTCGACACCTGATTCAGCGCGACGATGTAGTCATCGCCAAGCTTCTGCTGCAGCACGTCCTTGGCCTTGAGCCGGGTATCGCCATCGGCAAAGCGGACTTTGATGCCGGTCGGATCGATCGTCTCGCCGCGGTAGGCGATGTTCGCGGCCTTGAGCGCGCCCTCGACGGTTTGCAGCGTCGAGTTGTCGATCTTGATATTGGCTTTGCTGGTCGACACCTGCACCGCCGGCACCTCGGGAAAGAAGTTGGGCAAGGTGTAGACGATGCCGACAAACAGCGCAACGCCGATGAGGACGTATTTCCAGGCTGAGTAACGATTCATTGGGTGTCAGCGGTTGAAGTACACGGGCCGGAGCGCAGTTTCCTACGACGCGCCGGCCGCGAACGTGCGGCTTGCCGCTAGAGGCTCTTGATGGTGCCCTTCGGCAGCAGCAGCGAAATCGCGGTTCGTTGAATCGTCATCTCGACCCCGGGCGCGACTTCGACCGTGGCATAGGAATCGTTCAACTTGCTGATCTTGCCGACGATCCCGCCGGCCGAGACAACCTCATCTCCTTTTTGCAGCGCCTGGAGCATGGTCTTGGTTTCCTTGGCGCGCTTTTGCTGGGGGCGAATCAGGAGAAAATAAAAGACGACGAAAATGGCGACCATGGGCAAAAATGCCATCAGGTCGGTGCCGGACGTGCCGCCGGCAGCCTGCGCATAGGCGGAGCTGATCAACACGGATGATCCTCCTGTTGCAACTTAACTCTCGTCACCGCGGGAGCCTGGAAGTCCCGCGAACCTATCGTCTAACCGGAAGTGTGACGATGTCTGCGTAAAGCTCGTTATTCTACCATGTCGGAGACGCCGCCCTCCTGGCTGCGATCATCGCGGAACCGGGCGACATAGGCAGGCAGCGCGTTGTCCGCGATGGCCTGCCGCAGCTCGCGGGTCAAGGTCAGATAATAGTGGAGATTGTGCAGGGTATTGAGCCGCGCACCCAGGATTTCGTTGACGCGCTGCAAGTGATGCAGATAGGCGCGGCTGAAGTTACGGCAGGTATAGCAGGCGCATGTGTCGTCCAGCGGCTGCGCATCGGTGCGGTGACGGGCATTGCGGATCTTCACATCTCCGCGCCGCGTGTACAGCCAGCCATTGCGGGCGTTACGCGTCGGCAGCACGCAATCGAACATGTCGACTCCGTCCAAGACACCCTGAACGATGTCCTCCGGCGTGCCGACCCCCATGAGGTATCGCGGCTTGCCCGCAGGCAAGCGCGGGGTGATGTGCCGCTGGATGCGCTGCATTTCCTCCTTGGGTTCGCCGACCGACAGCCCGCCGACGGCGTAGCCGTCGAAGCCGATATGAGAGAGAGCTGCCAGCGATTCGTCGCGAAGGTCCTCGTACATGCCGCCTTGCACGATGCCGAACAGGGCATTGCGGCTGCCCTGGTGAGCCGCTTTGGAGCGTTGCGCCCAGCGCATCGAAAGCTGCATCGACAGTGCCGTCTCATCACGCGTTGCAGGATGCTGCGTGCACTCGTCGAAAACCATCGCCACGTCGGAGTCGAGCGTGCGCTGGATCTCGATCGAAATCTCCGGCGTCAGCAGCATCCTGTCGCCGTTAATGGGCGACGCGAACGACCTTGCGTAACGGGCCGAGACTGAACACCTGGAAGCCGCCGGAGTCGGTGAGAAGCGGATGCGGCCAGCCTATGAGACGGTGCAGGCCCTGATGCGCGGCGATGACGTCGAGTCCCGGCCGCAACCACAGATGGTAGGCGTTGCCGAGGATGATTTGCGCGCCGAGCTCCTCGAGCTCGCGCGGTGCCATGGCCTTGACTGTCCCGTAAGTGCCGACCGGCATGAAGACCGGCGTCTCGACGGCGCCATGCGCGAGCGTCAAGCGCCCGCAACGCGCGGCGCCACATTGCGCGGTGACCGAGAACTCCATCGCCGCGATTGTAGCAGCGCCGTCGCGCTCTATTTGCCTGTGCCAGCAGAGGGATCGCGCTCGAGCAGCATCGCATCGCCGTAGCTGTAGAAGCGATATCGCTCGTCAATGGCATGAGCGTAGGCTGCGCGAACCGCATCGTAGCCGCCGAACGCGCAGACGAGCATGAGCAAGGTCGATCGCGGAAGGTGAAAATTGGTCAGCAAGCGATCGACGATCCGGAAGCGATACCCCGGCGTGATGAACAACGAAGTTTCCGCTTCGCCGGCACGCAAGCCACCTTCTCCGGTGGTCGTGCCGACCGCGATCACCGACCGCTTCGCCGCGCGCGCCGTCTCGACCGCTGCAACGGTCGCGGCAGGAATACCGAAGTGCTCGCTGTGCATCCGGTGCCGCGACAAATCTTCCGTTTCGACGGGCTGAAAGGTGCCCGCGCCGACGTGAAGCGTGACATAAGCCAGGACAACCCCGGCCGCGGAAAGCCGCGTGAGCATGGGCCGGTCGAAATGCAAACCGGCGGTCGGCGCGGCAACGGCACCGGGGTGCCGCGCATACACGGTCTGATAACGCTCGTCGTCCGCCGAGTCCGGTGCGCGAACGATATAAGGCGGCAGCGGCACCTCGGCGTAGCGATCGAGATAATCCTCGAGCGTCGCGTCGATCGCAAAGCGAAGTCGAACGAATCGACCGGCGCGCTCGAGCACCGTCGCGCTTGCGCCGCCGGGCAGCTCGAGGAGCGCACCTGGCTTGGGGGGATGGCTCGCCTTGAGCTGCATCCAGGCCTCATCGGCTGCGACGATCCGCTCCAGAAGGAGCTCGACTTTCCCGCCGTGCGGCGCGGGT
>VBDA01000611.1 GCA_005883655.1 Betaproteobacteria bacterium
GGACGCGAAAATAATCGCATAGTGCAGTGCACAACGCAAGAGCTTTTTGCGTTGCACCATATTGGTTTGTCCATGACGTAATTCTGTGCAGGCCGATTGTAGAACGCCTGCATCGACCTCGGAGCAACGGGATTGAAAGCATCGGCGAAGTGGATCGACGGCGTGAGTTTTGTCGCCGAAACGGGCAGCGGACATGCGGTTGTCGTAGACGGTGCGGCGGAGGCAGGAGGCCGCAATTTGGGTCCTCGGCCGATGGAGCTGGTCTTGGCGGGAACGGCGGCGTGTACCGCGTTCGACGTGGTGTGGATCCTGAAAAAGGCACGACAGGCGATAACCGACTGCGTCGTGGACGCGGAAGCCAAGCGTGCGCCAGAGGATCCCAAAGTTTTTACCCATATCCACCTGCGCTATCGCATTCGCGGCCAGGGTCTGAACGAGGCCCAGGTCGAGCGTGCGGTGAAGCTTTCCAAGGAAAAATACTGCTCCGCGACGTTGATGCTGGCCAAGACCGCGAAAATCACCTTCGAAGTCGCGATCGAAGACCCGTCTATCCCGCTACCGTAACAAGCGGATCAGGCTGGAGGTGTCCCACCGAGCGCCGCCCTGGGCCTGGATCCGCGCATAGAACTGATCGACGAGCGCAGTGACAGGCAGCGCCGTGCCGTTGGCACGCGCCTCGCCCAGGCAGATGGAAAGATCCTTACGCATCCAGTCGACGGCGAAGCCGAAGTTGAATTGATCGGCTTTGCGCCGCGCCCTTTCCGATGACGTCCAATACCCTTTCGACGTCGAGCCCGGCGTGCGCGGCAAAGTTGATTCCTTCGGAAAGGGCCTGAACCAGCCCGGCGACGCAGATCTGGTTAACCATCTTCGTAAGCTGCCCGGAACCCGGTCCTCCCATAAGCGTGACCGCCTTCGCATAAGTGGCCAGCACCGGCTCGGCGGCGGCGTAGGTGTCGGCATCCCCACCGACCATGATGGTCAGCTTGCCGTTCTCGGCGCCCGCCTGTCCGCCGGAGACGGGGGCATCGAGAAAGCCGATGCCCCGAGCCGCCGCCGCTTGATGGACTTCGCGGGCGACCGTCGCCGACGCCGTCGTGTGATCGACGAGAATGCTGCCCGGCTGCATCGCCGCGACCGCACCGTCAGGGCCGAGCGCCACCGCGCGCACGTCGTCGTCATTGCCGACACACATCATGACAATGCCGGCGCCTGCCGCCGCTGCGGCAGGCGTCAGCGCGGATGAGTTCTTTTGCGCAGTTGCCATGCTCGCAAGCCACTTCTCCGCGCGGGAGGCAGTTCGGTTGTAGACGGTGACCGAGTGTCCGGCGCGGGCGAGGTGTCCGGCCATCGGAAAGCCCATCACGCCCAGTCCCAGGAACGCAAGCTTGCGCGTCTCCATTGCTGCTCCTTGATTGAAGGATCCCTTGGGCCGGCAGCGTCAACCGAACCAGGGCTAAACGAACAGATCAGCGGGCGTCGAGCGCCGCGCGCGCGGCGCGGATCGCGTTTCTAACCTGCTCGGGCGCCGTGCCTCCGGCGCGATTTCGGCTTGCCACCGAGCCGTCGAGAGTAAGCACGCCATAGACGTCATCGTCGATCAGCGGTGAAAAACGCTGCAAGGCATCCAGCGGCAATTGCGCCAGATCGACCTGGCGCTCTTCCGCGTGACGCACCGCCTGCGCCACTGCCTCGTGCGCGTCTCGAAAGGGAACGCCTTTCCGGACCAGATAGTCGGCGAGATCGGTCGCAGTCGCGTATCCCGTGCCCGCGGCCGCACGCATGCGCCCGGCATCGACCTCGATACCTCCCGCGACCAGATCGGTGACTATGATGAGCGTGGGCAGCAGCGTGTCGACGATGTCGAACACCGGCTCCTTGTCTTCCTGGTTGTCCTTGTTGTACGCCAGCGGCTGACCTTTCATGATCGTCAGCAGCGCGACCAGATCCCCGAAAACGCGTCCGCTTTTTCCCCGCACAAGCTCCGGCACGTCGGGATTCTTTTTCTGCGGCATGATCGAGCTGCCGGTGCAAAAGCGGTCGGCCAGGCGGACAAAGCCGAAGCCGGGGCTGGACCAGAGAACCA
>VBDA01000612.1 GCA_005883655.1 Betaproteobacteria bacterium
CGCTCGGCGTCGCGAGAAAGCATCGCATCGTAGGCCATCAGATGGTGGCCGAATGTGACCGGCTGCGCGACCTGAAGGTGCGTGAATCCCGGCATGACGGTGGCAGCGTGCGCTTCGGCCAGATCGAGCAACGCGCGCCGCAGTGCGGTGATGCGCATCGCCAGGTCGTCGATCGCGGAGCGCACGTAAAGCCTCATGTCAGTCGCCACTTGATCGTTGCGGGAACGGCCGGTATGCAAGCGCTTGCCGGCGTCGCCGATCAGCGCGATCAACCG
>VBDA01000613.1:0-255 GCA_005883655.1 Betaproteobacteria bacterium
GTCGATCTGTTTGGGATCGATGCGCGCAAGCAAGTGCTGGTACGATCCAATGTTGTGGTCGACGAGTACTTGATTTATGTCGTTCCACGTTAACGGCGGAATCCGAAGGAATGCTTCCACATCGGCCGCAAGCTTCGGCATGATCGGCTTCAAAAAAACTGTAAGTAAACGAAATAGGTTAATTGCCGCAGTGCAAACTTCCTGAAGCTTTCTGGCGTTCGAATTGTCTTTGGCAAGATCCCAAGGTTTCTCAGC
>VBDA01000613.1:382-1326 GCA_005883655.1 Betaproteobacteria bacterium
GAGGCCGAGCCGGTAGTTGCAGGTGCTTCCCTGCGTTCTTTTTCGGACTTCCGCTCATAGGCGGCTTTCGCGTCTATCCTCGGTATCGCGTGCGACAGCCTCCCATCGAAATGCTTCGTCAAAAACGGCGCCGCGCGGCTCGCGATATTTACGTACTTGCCGATCAGGTCGCTGTTCACCCGTGCCACGAAATCATCCGGGTTGAAATCGATGTCCTCTACCTTGTCGTTGAGTTTCGTGGCGATGTAGTAACGTAGCCATTCCGGGTTCATGCCAACGTCGAGATAGCGCTGCGGGCTGATGCCCGTGCCGCGCGACTTAGACATCTTCTCGCCAGAAACGGTGATGAAGCCGTGCACGAAGACATTCTTTGGCAGTTTGCGTTTCGAGAATTCGAGCATCGCCGGCCAAAACAGTGTGTGGAAATATATGATGTCCTTGCCGATGAAATGGTACTGCTCGACCTCGGATGAAGGAGCGATGAACGCGTCGAACGACCTTTTTTCTCCATTCACGCGCGCCTTGCCAGTTTCAAAGTAATTCTTGAGGCTCGCGAGATACCCGATCGGTGCATCGAGCCAGACATAGAAATACTTTCCAGGGGCATCGGGAATGCTGATGCCGAAATATGGCGGGTCTCGAGAAATGTCCCAATCGGCGAGCCTTCCCTTAGCTTCGTCCTCCCCGAGCCACTCGGCGATCTTGTTCTTGACTTCGGTTTGCAGGGGCGTTGCGGCCGTCCATCCACGCAAAAAGGCGACGACCTTCGGGTCCGACAATCGGAAGAAAAGGTGCTCGGAGGTCCTCAGCTCCGGCTTAGCCCCCGTCAGTGCCGAATACGGTTCGATGAGCCCGGTCGCGGCGTAAGTCGATCCGCACACCTCGCACGCGTCGCCGTATTGGTCCTTCGCGCCGCACTTCGGGCATTGGCCTTTGACATAGCG
>VBDA01000613.1:1338-3256 GCA_005883655.1 Betaproteobacteria bacterium
AAGAATTGTTCGATCGACCTGCTGTAGATGAGCCCGGCCTCCTTGAGCGCGCGATAGATCGAGTGTGAGAGGTCCCGATTCTCGTCACTATGAGTCGTATACCAGTTGTCGAAGCTGAGGTGAAAGCGCTTGTAGTCGTGCTGGTGCGACTCGCCGACAAGGCGTATCAATTCCTCAGGGCTAATACCATCCGCTTCGGCCCGGAGCATAATCGGCGCGCCGTGGGTGTCGTCGGCGCCCATAAAATGCACCGTATGCCCCTGCATCCGCTGGAAGCGCACCCAGATATCGGCCTGGATGTACTCCATGATATGTCCGATGTGAAACGGACCGTTGGCGTAGGGCAGCGCGGTGGTGACGAAGAGCGTGCGGCGCGACATGCGCGAAAACCTTTGACGCGACAGGGGAATTGTCCATTCTAGCAAAGCACCTGCACACTGAGTACCGAGCGATGTTGTTTTTCGCTAAACTCGGGCTCTCAACGAACACGAGCGAACGATTCTACGATGGCAATCTCCGAGGCCGACGTTCAGGCCAGCTTGCGCGCACTGAACGATCCGAACACCGGACGCGATTTCGTCTCCGGCAAATCGGTACGCAAGGTGCAGATCGACGGCAACAACGTCGCGGTCGAGCTGATGCTCGCTTATCCCGCGCGCAGCCAGCACGAGGCGCTGCGCAAACTCGTCGCCCAGCAGCTCGCGACGCTGCCAGGCGCGGGCAAGATCGCGGTCAACATCAGTCACAAGGTCGCGTCGCATGCGGTTCAGCGCGGCGTCAAATTGATACCGGGCGTCAAGAACATCGTCGCGGTTGCCAGCGGCAAAGGCGGCGTCGGCAAGTCGACGACGGCGGTGAACCTCGCGCTGGCGCTCGCCGCCGAGGGCGCGCAGGTGGGCGTGCTCGACGCGGATATCTATGGGCCCTCGCAGCCGACCATGCTTGGCATCGCCGGCCGGCCCGAATCCAAGGACGGCAAGACGCTCGAACCGCTCGAGGCCTACGGCGTGCAGGCGATGTCGATCGGGTTTCTCATCGACGTCGACACTCCCATGGTCTGGCGGGGCCCGATGGTGACGCAAGCGCTCGAGCAGCTCCTGAGGGACACCAACTGGCGCGACATCGACTACCTGATCGTCGACTTACCGCCCGGCACCGGCGACATCCAGCTCACGCTGGCTCAGAAGGTTCCGGTGACCGGCGCCGTCATCGTCACCACGCCGCAGGATATCGCGCTGATCGACGCCCGCAAGGGACTCAAGATGTTCGAGAAGGTGAGCGTGCCGATCGTCGGCATCGTCGAGAACATGGCGGTCCACATCTGCTCGAAATGCGGCCACGCCGAGCACATCTTCGGCGAGGGCGGCGCCGAGCGCATGTGTCGCGACTACAAGGTGCCGTTCCTGGGCAGCCTTCCGCTCGACATCCGCATCCGGGAAAACGCCGATTCGGGGCGGCCAACCGTCGTCGCCGACCCGGACGGCACGATCGCGCAAGTCTACAAGGAAATCGCGCGCAAGACCGCGGTGTTCGTGGCGCAAAAGGCGGAGGATTTCTCGGCCAAGTTTCCGAGCATCGTCATCCAGAACACGTGATCAAGTCCGACAATTGGATTCGCCGGATGGCGCGGGATCACAAGATGATCGAGCCGTTCGAGCCCAGTCAGGTGCGCGAGCATGCCGGCCACAAAATCGTGTCGTACGGCACATCGAGCTACGGTTACGATATCCGCTGCTCGAACGAATTCAAGCTGTTCACCAACCTCAATTCAACCATCGTCGATCCTAAGAATTTCGACGAAAAGTCATTTGTCGACTTCAGGGGCGATTGGTGCATCATCCCCCCGAACTCGTTTGCGCTCGCCCGCACCGTAGAGTACTTCCGCATCCCGAGAAACGTGCTCACAATTTGTTTGGGT
>VBDA01000421.1 GCA_005883655.1 Betaproteobacteria bacterium
TGCAGGTCGACGTGGCGCGCATCGGAGGCATTACGCCGTGGCTTAAGGTCGCGCACATGGCCGAAGCGTTCAACGTTCCGGTCTGTCCGCACTTCCTGATGGAGCTGCACGTCGGACTTTGCTGCGCGGTGCCCAACAGCCGCTGGGTCGAGTACATTCCGCAGCTCGACGCCATCACCCACACTCAACTTGCGATCCGCGATGGACGCGCTCACGCGTCGGAAGATCCGGGGCTGGGTATCGACTGGGATTGGGACGCCATCCAACGGCTGCGAAGCGCGAAGCCAATCGTCATACGGTAGTTGCGCACCAAACCCAGCGGTGCGGGCGGATTGTCCCGCGTGGCTACTTCAGCGGAGGCAGCACCATGCGAACGCGCACGTTCACATCGTTGGCAACAGTTTCGGGATCGGCCCATTGACCCTCGCCGATCCTGTAATCGAGCCGCTTGAGCGTGAAGTTGCCTTCGGCGACGCTGTTGCCGGTGGCATCCTTCTTCAGCGTGATCGGCACCACGGCATCACGCGTAATCCCCTTGATTGTCAGTTGCCCGACAACTTCGTACTTATCGCCGCCGAGATCCCTGATCGCCGACGAAGCGAAATGTGCGACCGGAAACTTCGCGGTGTCAAACCACAACGGGCGCTTGATCTCGGTCTCCGATTCGTCGCTGGCGAGGTCGATGCTGCCGAGCTCGATGTCGAAATCCGCTTTGGATCGGCCGAGATCCTTGGGCACAAACACGATGTTGGCTTTCCATCGGCGAAATCGCCCCTCGACGTTGCCGCCCATCTGCCTCGATATGAACCGGATCTCGCTTTTGTCGATGAGCACGCCTTGTGAGCCGGCCTGACCAGCGGCAAGGAGCATCATCCCGAGCGAGGGAATGAACGAGCGAAACCGCATTATTGAGCCCTTCACTACGGAAACCCCAGAGAGTCTCAGAGCTTCCAGGATCGCGGCAGCATTCGATTGGGCACCGCATCGCGATCGACAAAATGGTGCTTAGGAGCCACTACACCGTGGATACAGACCAGCGCCAGCAGGGTGAAGTTCAACTTGGACGTCCACGCTACTCCTCAGGAAATCCGCTCCGAGGGCGGCTTGACGCCATAAGAAGCGCTGCGGCGGCGCGCTATATGAAGCGGGCCGCCACGCGCCAATGACATTGAGGTGCGCCCGAGTCGAATGCTAGCGAGTCGACCCGAGCCGATGGCGACTGAAGGGCGTCACGCGAACGCGGCTCCCGTCATGACCATCGGCAGAGTGCGCTCCGAGCGGGCGATATTGCCGCCCATCTAATGGATTCAACCGTTGGTATACGAAAATCATTTTCTTGTATACAATTCTGCCAAGGTCGCGCCCGATTTATACGTGGCGCCGAAAGGAAGCTGCGCCGATGAAGATCAAATCCGGAACCCGTGCCGAAAAGCTGCGCGAAGCGATCGAAGAAAGCATCGCGACGGGCACCTTTGCGCCTGGAATGCACCTTGAAGAAACCGAGCTCGCTCAGCGATTTGGGGTATCCCGCACCCCTTTGCGCGAGGCGCTGATCCAGCTCTCCTCGATGGGCATCGTGGTGTTGCGCCCTCGCCGCGGCGCAGTCGTGGCAGAGGTGACACCGCAGCGGCTCCTGGAAATGTTCGAAGTGATGGCCGAGCTCGAAGCGATGTGTGGCAGGCTTGCCGCGCGCCGCATGTCCGATGCCGATCATGCGGTCCTCATGCGTGCACACATGGCTTGCGAAGCGGCCTGTAGCGCTCAGGATCCGGACGCCTATTACCATGAAAATGAACAATTTCACCATGCCATTTACGCCGGCAGCCACAGCGACTTTCTGATCGAGCAGACGACGGCGATGCATCGGCGTCTGCGTCCCTATCGCCGTCTTCAGCTGCGGGTCAGGAACCGGCTGGCGACGTCGTTCAGCGAGCACAACGGCATAGTGGACGCGCTCATCGCGGGGGATGCGGAAGCCGCTTCGGAGCGATTGCGCCTGCACATTCTCATCCAGGGCGAACGCTTTACCGATCTTCTGGCTTCCCTTGCCAGCCTCCGAGCACGGAGCGACGCCCAGTCATCAGAGACCCCCGCGCCGCTGATCTTTCCGTCGTAAGGCTTTCGGTACCTTGCCTTGGCCGACCAGCCGGCCGGGGCGGTTCCTCACGGCTCTATCCCCCGGCCCGCCAAGGCAGCATCTTCGCTGGCGCCTCTGCCGAGGCTCAGGCGGTTCGCACGGCGGGCCACAGCCTCAAGGTCTCCCGCGTCGGGAGAGTCGTTTTTACTTACAGTCGGCGCAGGGGGTTTTGCTATCTTGAACACAACACATTGATCATGTGTGGCAAAGGCAAATCGGCACGAATTATGCCTCCGGGGCTCAAGAGTATTTTGTCGGCCCTATTAGCCAGGCAAAAAACGATTGACTTCGCGTACAGTGCACAGCATTCTGTATACATCCGGGAGCCCTTCCCTGATGCGCGCTTCGTCAGGGCCCCGTGTTTGGTTCATCGTCGAGTGTGACAGAAGCGCGAAGCCACCTGACTGCTCAGGTCGATCGCAGCAGCGAGCGACGATGAGCAGTTGATTACAAAAGCTGCTCCTAGGAGGATTCACATGAAGTTCATGCCTCATGCGCTTCAAAGGCGCTCGGTGGTCGCGATGGCAGTCGCGGCTGCACTTTTGACTTGTGCGTCGCCCACGCAAGCGCGGGTGATCCGAATCGTAATCGATCAGACACTCAACCAGCCTGCCATTGGCGGTGCCCAGACGGTGGCGTATCAGACGATCAACGGACGTGCGTTCGGCGAGCTCTGTGTCGCAAATTGTTTCGGTGTTGCGAACAATACGATCGTCACCGATCTCAATCTGGCCCCGCAGGTTGCGAGCACGAGCCCTGCGACGCCGGGTGCAACGGTAGTGCAGTACGTGGCCACCTTCTCGATCGTAAAGCCTGCGGACAACGCCAACATCAGCGGAATCCTGTGGCATGACGTACCCAACCGCGGCGGCAGGATCGTCATCAATGTCGCCGAGCGCGCTTTGGGCGACGTGGGTTTGAGCAGCGGCTGGCAGGGTGATAACGCCGGCGGCACGGCGGTCCCCGGCTATGCATCGAACACCTCTCCGGTCACCACCGGTCTGGTGAACAACGAATGGGTGAAGACGCCGGTAGCGTCGGGAACCACCGGGTTGACGATCGCCCGGATCGTCAACCGCAGCGGCGCCGCGTCACAGCCGCTGAACGTCATGGGTAACCCGATTCCCTATCTGCCCGCCTCTCTGGACACGGCGGCGGCGGGAGTCGTTCTGACCACTCATACGAAAGAAACATTGAACGGCAATATCAGCGTGGGCTCGATTGTACCGAGCACCGACTGGGCCTTCGCTCACTGCAACACGACGAACCCAACGACGCCCGCCTTCCCGGGTACTCCGCAGGACCTCAACCCCGCCAGCCTTCCGGGCAGCCTGCCAGTGCATATCTGCTTGAGGAATGGCTTCGATCCTACCCTGCTGTATCAACTGGTCTACCAGGTCAAGGATCCATATGTGCTGGGTGCCGGCACCGCTGCGTTCCGAGATGTGGGCTCGTTTTTCCGATATGCAGCAGCGGACGACTTCGGAACGGCGAACCCGATCGCCGGCAGCATCTCCAAGGCCGTCATCCGCGGCGTATCGCAGTCGGGAAACTTTACGCGCCACTACATTCACCTGGGGATGAATCAGGACGAAGCCGGCAGGATCGTGCACGACGGCGCCTGGCCGATCATTGCCGGCCGGCGCGTTGCCAACAATTCCCGTTGGGGACAGCCGGACGGCGTGCTGGAGCTCTATCAGCAGGGTTCGGAAGGCCCGCAGTGGTGGACACCGTGGCCCGACACCGTTCGTAACTTGCCGACAGGAAGCATCCTGGATCGTTGCAATGCGACCAACACTTGTCCCAAGATCATCGAGCATTTCGGGGGCTCGGAAGTGTTCGCGCTGAAGATGACGACCGAATGGGTGGGCACCTCCGCGGATGCCGACATCCCTCTCCCGACAAATGTGCGGCGCTACTACGTTCCGAGCACCACGCATGGCGGCGGCGGCGGCGGTTTCAACGAGAATACCTCTCCCACCGGCGCCAATTGTCCGGGGAATAACTGGAACGCCGGGCAACCCGCCGCATTCAGGGCGAATCCGGTTTCCGAAACCGAACTCACCAACGTGCTGCGCCTGGCGATGCGCAACTGGGTCACGACCGGAGCCGCGCCTCCGCCCACCCGCTATCCAACCCTGGCAGGAGGCACCCTCGTCGATCCGACGCAGGCAGCCATGGGATTCCCGAGCGGCATTCCAGGGATTCCTGCATCGATCTTCCTTCCGGAGAACTTCGTCAACCCGGTGTTCGACTATGACTGGGGTCCGAACTTCAACGAATTCGACGCGACCGGGGTTCCGACTAACCTTCCGCCACCCATCAAGAGCGTGATCAAAATGAAGGTGCCGAGAGTGGATGCCGACGGCAACGAGCTGGGTGGCGTGCCGACGGTGCTACGCGACGCGCCGCTCGGCACGTACCTCGGCTGGAACATCACGACGACGGGGTTCCACGCCGGGCAGGTGTGCAACTATGTCGGCGGCATGATCCCGTTCGCGCACACGAAGGCGGAGCGTATGGCCACGGGAGATCCGCGTTTGTCGCTGGAGGAGCGATACGGAAGTCACAACGGATACGTGAGCAAGGTGTCGGCCGCCGCGTTGAACGCCTTTTTCCAAGGTTACTTGCTTAAGGCCGACGTGGGGAATCTCATCAATCAGGCGGCGGCGAGCAATGTTTGCAACCACGGTTCGTCCGGGCAGAGCTGCGATCCGGCTGCACCGTAACTCGAGCGTGTCAACGATTCGTTGCGGCAGCGAGAACGCCACCTGACGGTTGCCGACTCCCTGCCCAGCGCTCGGGGGCAGCGCTGGGGATACGCCTCAGGGCCGGTACATAAAGCATTTCGCGATCGTCAAAGCAAACGGCGGCTTCGGCCGCCGTTTTTTTGCCACCATCGCGGGTCGCCTAACCTGATATTTGGAGCGTACGGGCGCGTGCTATCGGCGAATCATAAAGTCGTGGCTCGAGTCCGATCTACGTCTTCCCGGATGGACACCACAATGTCGGGGCAGAACTTCTCGATGCTCGGATGATGTTCAGCCTTCCTGCACCCCGTATAATGCCAAAGCCCTTGACCCGCAACGAACACTGGCTTTCGCGCAGCCGCACCGCGGTCTGGCATCCGTGCACGCAGATGAAGCAGCACGAGACCACGCCGCTCGTTCCAATCTCGCGCGGCAGCGGCTCCTGGTTATACGATTTCGACGGCCATCGCTATCTCGACGCCATCAGCTCCTGGTGGGTCAACCTGTTCGGGCACGGACACCCGGCGATCAATGCCGCGATCGTGGACCAGCTCGCGAAGCTCGAACATGTCATGCTGGCTGGCTTCACCCATCAGCCGGTGGTCGAGCTCTCCGAGCGCCTGTCGGCGATCGCGCCGGGCAATCCCGGTCACTGCTTCTACGCCTCCGACGGCGCATCGGCGGTCGAGATCGCGCTCAAGATGAGCTTCCACTATTGGCGCAACGCGGGCCGCGCCGGAAAAACGAACTTCGTCAGCGTGGCCCATGGCTATCATGGCGAGACCGCCGGTGCGCTATCGGTGACCGATATTCCCCTTTTCCGCGACGCCTACGGGCCGCTGCTGCGCCATCAGGCGAAGGTGCCCTCACCCGATGCGAGGCTCGCGCCTCAAGGCGGCTCGCCAAGCGAACGGGCGCTTGCGGCCGCAAACGCCCTCGATGTCTATCTAGCCGCCAATCACGAGGCGACTGCCGCGCTGATCGTGGAGCCGATGGTGCAGGGCGCCGCGGGCATGGCGATGCACGATCCGACGTATCTCACCCGCGCACGCGAGCTCTGCACGCGATACGAGGTCCATCTGATCGCCGACGAGATCATGACCGGATTCGG
>VBDA01000422.1 GCA_005883655.1 Betaproteobacteria bacterium
GACAAGACGACGAGTATCTTCCTCGAAGGCGCGTTCTGGAGCCCCGCGGTGATCCAGGGCAAGGCGCGGCGCCTCGGTTTCGCCACCGATGCCGGGTTCCGGTTCGAGCGTGGCGTGGACTTCGCCAACGCCGGCCGTGCCGTCGATCGCGCAACACAATTGATCCTCGAGCTTTGCGGCGGACAAGCCGGTCCGATGGTCGATGTGCGAGGTCCGATGCCGCGACGCGATGCGGTTCGGGTGCGCCCAGGACGCGTGGCGCGCATTCTAGGCATCGAGATTTCCAACGCCGTTCTCGCCGACATCTTCAGCGTTCTCGGCCTCAAGCCTACCCAGGAGGGCATGGACTTCCTGGTCACACCGCCGTCTTTTCGCTTCGACCTTGCAATCGAGGAAGACTTCATCGAAGAGGCGGCACGGCTTTATGGCTACGACAACATTCCAGCGTCCGCGGCCAGACATACGCAGGCCATATTGCCCGAGCGCGAGGCGACTCGGTTGGTATCGACCATGCGTCAGCGCCTGGTCGACCGCGATTATCAGGAAGTCATCACCTTCGGCTTCGTGAGCTCGGCAGCGGAGCTGGCGCTGCGGCCGGACGGCAACGCGATCAAAGTGCTGAACCCGATCGCGAGCCAGTTCGACGTAATGCGCACTACGCTTCTCGGTGGCTTGATCGAAACGCTGCGCACCAACCTCAATCGCAAGCAGGACCGGGTCCGCGTCTTCGAAACCGGCCGCTGTTTTTCCCGCGACGGTGAGCGCTACTCACAGCCGCTGCGCATCGGCGGCCTGGCATTCGGGCCCGCACTTCCGGAGCAATGGGGTGCGCCCAAGCGAAACGTCGATTTTTTCGATGTCAAAGGCGACCTCGAAGCGCTCGCCTGGCCGCTGACCGTTCGCACCGAAGCGGCTGCCCATCCGGCCTTGCACCCCGGCCGCTCGGCCCGCGTATTCGTGGGTGACAGGGAAGCAGGCTGGATCGGTGAATTGCACCCCCGGCTATTGCGCGAATTCGATCTGGCCGGGGCGCCGCCGGTGGTCTTTGAGCTCGATCAGGAGCAGCTGACAGAACGTGCCCTCCCTTCGGCCAAGACGGTCTCGCGCCTGCCGGCAGTGCGGCGGGACATCGCGATCGTCGTCGCCGAAACTATCCCCTCCGAGACCGTTCTGAACGCAATGAGACAGGCGAGTCCCGCCCATGTCGAGCATGTTGCGCTGTTCGACGTCTACCGCGGGCCGGGCATCGAGTCAGGCAAAAAAAGCCTTGCAATTCTTGTGCTTATGCAAGATACTGCACGTACTTTGACGGACGTCGAAATTGACGCGACGGTTGCAGATTTAGTGCGCGTCCTAAGAGAGCGATTCGACGCCTCGATACGCAACTAAGTCGCAACAAGTACCCAAGAAAACAAGTCAGTAATTACGCCAGTAGGATTTCCCATGACGCTCACCAAAGCCGAACTTGCCGATCTGCTATTTGAGCAGCTCGGACTCAACAAGCGTGAAGCCAAGGATATGGTCGAGCGGTTTTTCGAGGAAATCCGCATCGCTCTGGAATCCGGTGACAGCGTGAAGTTGTCCGGCTTCGGCAACTTCCAACTCCGAGAGAAACCGCAGCGCCCGGGGCGCAATCCCAAGACCGGCGAAGAAATTCCCATCACCGCGCGACGCGTCGTGACGTTCCATGCAAGCCAAAAACTGAAGGCAATGGTCGAAGCTGCGAACCATGGCCGAGCCCAGGCGTAAGGCCGAGCTACTGCCGCCGATCCCCGCCAAACGCTACTTCACCATCGGCGAAGTCAGCGATCTGTGCGCGGTCAAACCGCACGTGCTTCGCTATTGGGAGCAGGAATTCGCACAGCTAAAGCCCGTCAAGCGACGCGGCAATCGGCGTTACTACCAGCACCACGAAGTGCTGCTGATCCGGCGGATCCGCGACCTGCTCTACGAGCAAGGATTTACCATCAACGGTGCGCGTAACCGGCTGGAAACGGAAACCTACGATTCCACACCGCAACGCGGTGACGCCGGCATGCCTGGTCCGGCCGCACGCCGACCCACGGCACTTTCGCCTGACCAACTACGGCAGGTCATCGAAGAAATTCGCCAGCTCCTGGGGGCCGGCGGCTGAAGCCGGTATAATTTACGACTCAACGTCGGGGCGTAGCGCAGCCTGGTAGCGCACCTGCATGGGGTGCAGGGGGTCGGAGGTTCAATTCCTCTCGCCCCGACCATTTCCGCATCGAGGATATCCGGACCTTTTGCTCCGGCGTGCGAGGGCGTACGCCCGTCGCAATCGCTTGCTATATCTTATGGATAGGCGCAACCTTCCGCTCCTAGGGTACCGGCAGAGTGCATGGCACAGGCCTTGCTTTATCGTCCCGGCTTCCTCCTCACCCATGGGCGACTGCCATGCGCGCCGCGAATCCTCGCAATATCGGTAAGAGTGCTGTTGTCTCCGAGCTTGCGCAGGCACGCGCGCAGCGAAATACAGTCCTGATCATCGACGATTTGTTCAGCAGCCGATTGCTGCTTGCGGAAATTGTCCGCCAGATCGATGGCAAACTAAATCTCGAATTGTTCGACACGCCCAGCCGCGCGCTCGAGTACGCGCGCAACAATCGTGTCGACATGATTCTCACCGACTACAAGCTGCCGGAATTCGATGGCGTGCAGCTTGTCCGCCATCTGCGCGCATTGCCGCATTGCGTGGACGTCCCGATTGTGGTCATCACCGTCGTCGACGACCGCAAGGTTCGCTATGAGGCTCTCGAGGCTGGCGCTACGGACTTCCTGATCAAGCCGCTCGACGAGCATGAGACGCGCGCTCGATGCGCCAATCTGCTCGAGCTCCGCCGGCACAAGATCGTCCTCTCCGACCAGGCGCGCGTCCTGCAATACCAAGTCGACAAGTCGGTCTCGGAAATCCATGAACGCGAGCTGGAAACGCTGTCGAAGCTCGCCAAGGCAGGTGAGTTTCGTGACCGCACCACGGGCAACCACCTGGCCAGAATGGCCCGCTATTCGGCGCTGATTGGCATCAATATCGGACTGGCGACCGAGACCGTGCACGTTCTGGAATTCGCCTCGCCGATGCACGACATCGGCAAGATCGGAATCCCCGACGCGGTCCTCCTCAAGCAAGGCCCGCTCAATGCCGATGAAGATGCGACGATGAAAAACCATCCCCGCATGGGCTACGACATCCTCAAAGGCAGCCCGTCGAAGTATCTCAGCATGGGCGCGATCATCGCGCTCGGACATCATGAAAAGTACGACGGATCAGGCTATCCCAATGGTCTGCACGGCGAAGACATTCCGATCGTGGCGAGGATCGTCGCAGTGTCAGATGTATTCGACGCCCTGGTTAGCGTACGGCCATACAAACATGCGTGGAGCTTCGAAGAAGCCTTCGCCTACCTCGAAGCGCAAAAGGGTAAGCACTTCGACCCCCGATGTGTCGAGGCATTCGTGAGCGCCGGCGAGAAGGTAGGGGAGATTCTGACGCAGTTTGGGGATCATTAGTTACAAGGATTACCTTACGCTAGGTTGAGTCTTTTGTCGGCAGGCGGCAGAGGTGAGGCGGCTAGGTACTTAGCGATTCAATCACTGTTCATTCGTTATTGAGTAGCCACGCGAGCACTCGCGGCCACAAAGTTTCGCGAAAGCGTGAGCGGAAAAACCCGAAGTGTCCTATCTTCTGTCCGCCGGCACCAACGGGGCCGACGACCATTCGCGTCGCAGGGCAGTTTTGATACAGGCCTAAAATCCTAGTCGTCGCCGCTTCAGTAGCAAATGCATCATCTGTAAAACGAAGTGCCAATGTCGATGCGCGGATAGCCAGGAAACGGCTCAACGCGTTATCCCTCCATTGGATATCGGGTTCTCCATCGGGCGTCACCTTGTTCCACCAGAATTCGGGTCGCCTTCGGTTGGCCCACTCGAACGCTACCCCTGCCGGAAGGTCGTTGAGCAGGTGCAGCCTCCGTCCGGGGAAATAACCAACAACTCGCGTCAGGGCAGGCATCAGAGCGTGCCAGAGCAAGTACATGGGCAGACGTGGCCGGGCCGCATAGTCGCGCCAATAGCCGGTGTGGGCGCCGACCAACAGCATTCGGTCAATCTTGCGGCCGTTAGTGACAAATCCCGTCACAAAACCTCCGATGCTGTGGCCGATGACAATGCGGCGTGCCTTGGGAAAGCGGCCGCTTAGCCACTCAAGCGCCGCGGCACAATCTTTGCTCCCCCAATCTTCGACGGACGCTGTGAAGCCACGCAGCACGCTCGGTCGCGATTGCCCGATTCCTCTGTAGTCGTACACGAGCGTCGGAATACCATTTGTCGCCAAAAAGTGCGCGAAGCGGTCGTAATAGCGCATGCCGATGCCTGCACCCGCGTTAATAAGGGCGGTTGCAAATGCGGATTGTGTATCCGTACTTGCCCATAAACGGGCGGCCAATGGGTAGCTATCAGCGGCCGCGAGAACAAAGTCGCAGGGCGCTGCCAAGTGCTGCGCGACAGGCACGCCGTGTAATTGGGTCGAGGACAAAAGGAATTCCTAAAGCATCGGTTCGCAGTACACGTTACAATATGTTTTATATGTCATTTTATAGACGAATTTGTTCAATCGTGAGTCCTCTGACGCCACGTTGGTTGAGTCGTGAACACCTAAAGACGGTGATCGCCGCCGCACCTCGCGACGACCTCGAGCAGACGGCGCTGCGCGTTGGGATTGTCGGAGTCGTGCTTGCGTATCTGTGCTGGTATGTAATGCGCGACGGCGTGATCGATCGGTCAGAAATCGGGGTCTTAGCTGTCACCGCCGGATTCTTTCTATTCGGAATCGCGCTGATCGTGGGTGTGCTTACGTCGCCCCACGAATCCGAGCTACGCCGGTTCATCGGGATGATCGGCGACAATGCGGTAACGACATATTTCCTCACCAATATGGGAGAAGACGGGGCGGTTATTCTATTTGTGTACCTATTTATTACATTCGGCAACGGTTTCCGCTTTGGGCGCCGTTACCTCGAGGCCTGCTGGCTGATGGGCATTGTAGGTTTCTATGTCGTGCTCGTACTGTCGCCATTCTGGTCAAAGCACCTTGAAATCTGGTTTGGCTTTTGGATCGCGCTCGTAGTGCTGCCGTTCTACGTTGGCAAACTCACCGAGCGAATTAAGGAAGCGCGTAATAACGCCGACGAAGCGAATAAGGCTAGGGGCCGGTTCCTTGCCAACGTCAGCCATGAAATGCGCACCCCGCTCAATGGCGTAATCGCCATGGCCGATGTGCTCCGTGAAACTAGCCTCAACGAGTCGCAGCAGGAGATCGTCGATACGTTGGGCACGTCCGCAAACTTGCTGCTTGCGCAAATCGAAGATGTATTGGACATGGCCAAGATCGAAGCTGGGCGTGTCCAAATAGAGAGGATGCCGTTCGACCTTGGCAAGCTGCTAACGAGCAGCGTCAAGGTTGTATTGCCCCAGGCGCGTTATAAGGGTCTCGCCGTCAACACCGAAATCGCGCCCGAGATTGCCCGCTGGTTTGTGGGCGATGCTCACCACCTCCGCCAAGTTTTGCTTAATCTGCTCTCGAACGCCCTCAAGTTCACTCAGCGCGGAGAAATTACGTTAAGTGCCGGGACCGTCACCGCTGCCGAATCTGAAGCGCGCGTTCGCATTGAAGTTAAAGATACCGGCATTGGCATATCGCCCGAGAAACAGTCAATTATTTTTGAGCCATTTGTTCAGGCAGATGACTCGATTACTCGTGTCTATGGTGGCACCGGTCTCGGCACAACAATTGCCCGTCAGCTAGTCTTGTTAATGGGTGGTGAGATCGGGCTCGTAAGTGAGTTGGGAAAGGGTAGTCTGTTTTGGGTAGAGTTGTCCCTCCCATTCAGCGAGTCAAGAGGAATCGACCTTACGTCCGAAATCTCTACCTTGGAAAGAGTGTCCTCGGCGTCGGCTGCGTTCTCTGCCCAGCAGACTGCAAAAGTCACGAAGATCCGCGGTGCCCGGATACTCGTTGCGGAGGACAATCCGACCAATCAGCGCGTCACGCAGCTGATCTTGGAGAGCGGTGGCCACCATGCGACGATTGTGGACAATGGCGAAGGTGCATTGGACGCGTTAGAGCGCGGCAGTTTCGATCTCGCATTGTTCGATTTATCTATGCCGATTGTGAGTGGTCTCGAAGCACTGAAGCTTTACCAATTTACGACACAGAAGCCGATACCAATCCTTATCCTTTCGGCCAATGTTACTAGTGAAATTGTCGCGGCCTGCCAGCGAGCGGGTTGCGCCGAATTCATTGCGAAACCGGTCCGGCCGACAGTAGTACTTGACGCGATTGAGCGCCACCTCGCGGCAAGCACCGAAATGAACGCCGGGTTTGTGCCGCCCCCGCGCGCGGAGGAACGGCCCACGCTTACCGTTATCGATACGCCGATCGTTGACAAACACGTTCTGCGCGACCTCGATCGACTTTCAAACGACCCGACGTTTGTCGAACGGCTTGTCCGAGGGTTCCACTCGGACGTCGAACGACTCCTAAAATCAATTAGCGATGCGCTGGCCGCACGCCGTTACCAGGATGTAAAGGATGCAGCCCATGCGCTTAAAGGCGGGGCAGGGAGCGTTGGGGCGAGTCAATTGGTGCAACTCACAATCCGCTTAGAGAAGGCCAGCCACGAAACTCTGCGAATAAAGGCTGCGGCATGGATCGAGGAACTCGCGCACGTCGCAAGCACGACCCTCGCCGCCCTCGATCGACACGTTGAGGAGCGGCTGCGACAAACGCGAGGCTAGGTTAGGCGGTGCGTTGTAGCGGTGTAACGTTGGACGATACGACCTCGAGTTCGGCATTCCTGCTTTGGGCTCGCACGATGCGATCCATCATGCGCAGATCTCGCTCTGTCAGCCGCAGCGCTGCATCGGCCCAGATTTCAACTACGCGCATCAATTCATCACGTGTCACGGGCTCGACCTCACGGCGCACCATCTCGATCGCACGGCGCCCGTTCGCGGCTTTCGAATGCTTCCTGATGAAGCTGTACACGGCCTCTTCGCCGGCGTCATCTGGCGCGAGTACATCGACGACGCCCATGTCGTACAGCTGCCGGCCGGTGTAGAACGTGAGAGGAAGCTGTAAGCGCCCATGCCAGGGAATAGGTTGAATAGGATCTCAGGAAACCCCATTCGGGCAGACTCCTCCGCCACGAGCACCGATGCTGAAAGCGCACACTCGAACCCCCCACCCAACGCGTCGCCCTCGACGAGTGCTATGGTCGTCAATGGCAGATCGAGATTCCGCGACCAAGGATGCATGTTGTCGATGCATTTGCGCCCATATTCCACAAGTCGTTCACGATCTTTCTCCGTAATTGCATCACGAAAGAGGTTTAGGTCACCGCCGAGGTTGTAAACACCTGGTGCTTTTGAGCCAAGTACCAAGTAGTTAATCCGACGTTCTTCGCCGTTTTCCCATATGAGGCCATTTTTCTGCTCGATGCTTCTATGGAACGCGCGCAGTTCGGCGAGCAGCTGCAAGTTGAATACAGGACGCGCCTTCGGTCGCATAAAATGCCACATGACGCCATAGTCAACGTCAAAGCGCAGCTCCAGTTGTTCAAACTGCGATTGCGGAAAAACCCGAACTTCGGCGATTGCGTTCATAACGTGATTCCCCCTAGTGGAACAACAAACGAACCAAAAAGTCGGCTAGGTACATTGTGGCAAACAATTTGACCAGTTACCAGCTGTTTTTGGGAAGAGCAGTTCCTAAGTAGCGGTTTTCAGGCCGCTTTGGGGGACCCGTGGCTAAGACATATACAAGTACGTAGATAACAAAACCAACACGGTGCGCTTCACAATCGTTCATGTGCCGTGGAATTTCATCATACCCGGCATTCGTGGCACACCAGTAAGAAGCGATTGCCAAGGGCTATAGGCGCGGGCGTTATTCCCTTAATCGGGTCGGTTCGCACTCGGCTGGGGTTGGTGTCTAGACTAAAAGCACTGCAAGCTTCTGCTTTAGAGCTTGTTTCGAGTCTGTCAGAAGTAGAAGGTACTAACTGCACCAATGGCAATTTATCCCAGTTCCGCCGTTCCGTTCGATGAGTTGAGCATTTTCTTAAATACTTGATCTGAAATGAGTAT
>VBDA01000423.1 GCA_005883655.1 Betaproteobacteria bacterium
TCGAGCGAACGCAACTCGATTTTGCGGCCGTTGACGCCTCCGGCAGCATTGATGACCCGGAAGTATGCCGCCGCACCGGTGCGCATCTCCGTTCCAAGCTCGGACGCCGCGCCGGAAAACGCCGCCGACTGGCCGATCAGGATCGACGTCGGTGTGACACCGGGCTCGGCGTGAAGAAAACCCGCCATAACGGCGAGCATGAAGGCGGCTATTCGTAACACGGAGCGTGAGCTTGTTTTTCTTCCCGGTGCGGTACTCCCATCATAGGGGATTTCCAGGGTCGAGGAAACACCGGATACGGCTTCGGCCGCCGGTCTCCATCTAGCGCACGGCGTATAATCGTCAGAATCGAAGCTGTGTCCGGATCGACTCCATGGAAGCCGAGCGTGTTAACCAGATTGCCAATCTGCTGTCCGACCTTCAGCAGCGTACGGCCGATCTGCGGAGGTATCTTTGACTTCGATACGAGGTCAAATCGGCTCGCCGCGGTCGAGCGCGAGCTCGAGAATCCCAAGATATGGGAGGATCAAAAACGGGCGCAGGAGCTCGGCAAGGAAAAAAAGCAGCTCGACGGCGTCGTCGGCACGCTGATCGAGCTGGACGGCCGACTCAAGGACAGCACCGAACTGTTCGAACTGGCCCGAGGCGAGGAAGACGATGCCACCCTCGACGCGATAGCGGCGGACGCAGCGGCACTGCAGCGCACGGTAGGCGATCTGGAGTTCCGTCGGATGTTTCACGACCCGATGGATCCCAACCCGTGCTTCATCGACATTCAGGCGGGGAGCGGCGGCACCGAGGCGCAGGACTGGGCGTCGATGCTGCTGCGCATGTACATTCGCTACTGTGAGCGAAAAGGCTACCAGGTGGACGTCCTGGAGGAGTCGCCAGGCGAAGTCGCCGGCATCAAGAGCGCCACCATCAAAGTCACCGGTGACTATGCGTATGGCTACCTGCGCACGGAAACCGGCGTGCACCGCCTGGTGCGCAAAAGCCCGTTCGATTCCAACGCCCGCCGCCACACCTCGTTCGCAAGCGTCTTTGTCTATCCCGAGGTCGACGACACCATCGACATCGACATCAATCCCGCTGATTTGCGCATCGACACCTTCAGGGCCTCAGGCGCGGGTGGCCAGCACATCAACAAGACCGACTCGGCACGGACCGTTCGCAACACCGCAATCGCGCGGAAGCGATGGCGATGCTGAAGGCGAAGCTCTACGAGCTCGAGTTGCGCAAGCGCCAGGCCGAGCAGCAAAAGCTGGAGGACGCCAAGACCGATATCGGGTGGGGACATCAGATCCGCTCGTACGTCCTCGATCAATCGCGCATCAAGGATTTGCGAACCAACTACGAGGTTGGGAACACGCAGGCCGTCCTCGACGGTGGCCTCGACGACTTCATCGCCGCGAGCCTCAAGCAGGGAGTGTAGTGGTGTCGAAAGACGACCAAAAGAAAGGGCCACCGGAGGGTCCCGAGCCGACGCTGGACGACAATCAGATCATCGCCGAGCGGCGCGGCAAGTTGAAGGCATTACGCGCGAAAGGGAACGCGTACCCGAACGATTTCCGCCGTGATGCGCTCGCCGAAGAGCTGCATCGGACGCATGACGGAAAAACCGCCGAGGAGCTCGAATCGACGCCGACCAGCGTCGCGGTGGCGGGGCGCATGCTGCTCAAGCGAGTGATGGGCAAGGCGAGCTTTGCGACGCTTCAGGACATGTGCGGCCGCATTCAGCTCTACGTCACCAACGATCACGCCGGGACCGAGACGCACGACGCATTCAAGCATTGGGACCTGGGCGATATTGTCGGTGCGCGCGGAACCCTGTTCAAGACCCGGACCGGCGAGCTCACCGTCAAGGTCACCGACCTCCGTTTGCTATCGAAGGCGCTGCGTCCGTTGCCGGAAAAATTTCACGGGCTCACCGACCAGGAGCAGAAATATCGGCAGCGCTATGTCGACCTGATCACCAGCCCGGAGACGCGGCGAGTGTTCGTCGCGCGATCGAAAATCGTGCAGGCGATGCGCGAGTTCTTCGTTGCTCGCGGCTATCTCGAGGTGGAAACCCCGATGATGCATCCGATCCCCGGAGGCGCGGCTGCGCGACCGTTCGTCACTCATCACAATGCGCTGGACGCGGATCTGTACCTACGGATCGCGCCCGAGCTCTATCTCAAGAAACTGGTCGTGGGCGGACTGGAGAAAGTATTCGAAATCAACCGCAACTTTCGCAACGAAGGCATCTCCACCCGGCACAACCCCGAGTTCACGATGCTGGAGTTCTACGAGGCGTTTCAGGACTATCGCTATATGATGGACCTTACCGAGACGCTGCTGCGCGAAGTGGCGACTAAAGTGTGCGGCAGGACCGTGGTCGAATATCAGGGCCAGTCGATCGATCTCGGCCAGCCTTTCGACCGCCTGACCATGGCTCAAGCGATCGCAAAATACAATCCGGACCGTCCTCTGCCGGAGCTTGCCAGGCCGGAATATCTGAAGACTTCGCTGGCGACTTTGGGGGTGGATGTTCGGTCGACCGACGGCGTGGGCGTGCTGCAATTGAAGCTGTTCGAGGCGACGACCGAGGACAAGCTGGTAGCGCCGACCTTTATCATTGCCCATCCAACCGACGTGAGCCCGCTAGCCCGCGCCAGTGACGCCGATCCCGCGGTCACCGATCGCTTCGAGCTTTTCATCACCGGCCGCGAGATCGCGAACGGGTTTTCCGAGCTGAACGACCCCGAGGACCAGGCCGCGCGGTTCAACGAGCAGGCAAGGGCGAAGGAGGCGGGCGACGCCGAGGCAATGCACTACGACGCGGATTACATTCGCGCGCTCGAACATGGTTTGCCGCCGACCGCGGGCGAGGGGATCGGCGTCGACCGCGTGGTGATGCTGTTGACCGACAGTCCGTCGATACGTGACGTCATCCTGTTTCCGCAGCTCAAGAAAGAAACATGAATCGCGCGGTCGAATGCGCGGGATTGGTTCGTTCCACTTTGACGCTTGGGAAAGATGGGGCAAAGATACGGGGACAATGCGTATGAGCCAGCGCTACCAGTCGTTTCGAGAGTTCTACCCGTTTTATCTCTCCGAACACGCGAATCCGGCGTGTCGTCGCATGCATTTCGTCGGCACCACGCTCGTGGTTGTCTTTCTGGGCATGGCGCTCTTTACTCGCAACGCCTGGTGGCTTGCCGGTGCCCTGGTCGCGGGTTACGGCTTTGCCTGGATCGGACACTTTTTTTTCGAGCACAACCGGCCGGCGACATTTACCTACCCGCTCTACAGCCTCATCGGCGACTGGGTGATGTTCAAGGACTTGCTGACAGGCAAAATTCGATTCTGAGCGATATCGCAGCGGTGGCCGCCATGCGGTTTGACCCGATGATCGATTACACGCGATAATTCGCATCCTTCGGGGTGTAGCGCAGTCTGGTAGCGCGCTTGCTTTGGGAGCAAGATGTCGGGAGTTCAAATCTCTCCACCCCGACCACCGACCGGATTGGTAAGAGTAGAAGGTGAGACAGATGTGCGTGGCCCGGGCGCCCGTAGCTCATTTGGATAGAGCACCGGCCTTCTAAGCCGGGGGTAACAGGTTCGAGTCCTGTCGGGCGTGCCAATCCTCGGCAGCTCAATCGCCTACAAAACGCGTAACGCCCTGGTTCCGCGAATGGCCTCTCTCCGAGATGGACCAGCGCGGCGCCAAATCACTGCGCTCCTGTTGCCGGGCAGGGATGCAAACGCTTGGATTCGGCTTGCCGCTACTGCTCCGAATCGTCCTGCCGTCGACTTCCCGTGCGCGACGAGTAGACCGAGCAGAATGGCAATGGGCTGCTTGCCCTGACCGGACAAGGGAATGCGCGCCTCATTGTTACGCCCACGATGCTAACCGCTGGTTGGTTTATGTCGTGGGGGAAGTTCTGCTTGAGCGCCTTGGCCATTTTTTGGAAGATCGCGACCAGTTGCGATTCCGGGATGTCATCCGGGATGCAGTGGCTTGTGAGCGGGTTCTCATGGGCGCAAGATATGCGCGACCCTGTCTGCTCTACGCCACTCATTGCTCCCATGGAACTCGTCGAACGAGAACAGGCGCTTGCGGCACTGATCTCGGGACTCGCCAGCGCAGCCGATGGCGAAGGACGCGTCGCGCTTCTTGCCGGGGAAGCGGGCATAGGTAAGAGCGCGCTCGCGTCGCGTTTCGCGGCGGCGCATCGGGATACCGCCGATGTCTTATGGGGTGCGTGCGACGCGCTGTTCACACCGCGACCGCTCGGGCCTCTGCGCGATATCGCGCTGCATATGCAGGGCGCACTTCTCACCGCCCTCGAGGCGGATCGCGACCGGCACCATTTGTTTTCGCTCTTCCTGCGCGGCCTTCGCGAGCGGAAGCGACCGGCGATTGTGGTCTTTGAGGACGTCCATTGGGCCGACGAAGCGACACTGGATTTGATCAAGTTCCTCGGGCGCCGCATTGCCGCGGTCCGTGCTCTGGTGATTCTCACCTATCGCGACGATGAGTTGGATCCGCGACATCCGCTGCGCTCCGTGTTGGGAGACTTGCCGCCCGAGACGACACTTCGGATTCCACTTCAGCCGTTGTCGGAACAAAGCGTGATGTCGCTCGCCCGGAATGCCGGCCGCACAAACGAGGCGGCGCGCCTGCATGCGGCCACCGGCGGCAATCCGTTCTATGTGACCGAAGTGCTCGCCAATGAAGGCGCGGGTGTACCCGCGACGGTGCGCGATGCGGTGCTTGCACGCACTGCCCGTTTGTCGCCCTCCGCTCGCGAGACGCTGGATGTCGCTTCCCTGTCCCCGGGCGGGATTGAACCGTGGATCGTCGAGGCGTGCACCGGCTGCGGAGCGGCGGGGCTCGACGAATGCGTCTCCCGCGGCATGCTGCGGCTCGTGCGCGGGAACTATGTATTCCGCCACGAGCTGGCGCGCCTCGCCGTGCTCGATGCGCTCAGCCCCCTGCGACGCAGAGAGCTGCATCGCGCCGTGCTGCAGGCGCTGCGCTCGCGCCCGGCCAGCCCCGAAATGCTGGCGCGACTCGTACATCACGCCGAAGCGGCCGACGATCACGAAGCGATACTCGAGTACGCACCCGCCGCCGGTCATCACGCGGCGAGCATGGGTGCGCATCGCGAGGCCGTTGCGCATTTCGCCGGAGCCCTGCGTTACGCCGATGCGATACCACCGCGCGATCGAGCGCTATTGCTCGCGGCCCATGCGCACGAGTCCTATGCCACGGGTGACATGGAAAGTTCCATCTCGGCGCGCAGGCGAGCGGCAAAGATTTGGCGCGAGCTCGGTGAGCCGTTGATGGAGGGCGACAACCTCTGTCGGATGATGGGCTCGCTGATTTCCGCCGGGCGTGACCGTGAAGCGGAGGAGGTGAGTCGGGCGGCGCTGGAAATACTGGAGCCGTTGGCGCCGGGCCCGCAACTCGCTTTCGCTTACCGCACCCAAGCTGCCCAGCGTATGCTCCAGCGCGACTACGCGCAGGCGATCCAGTGGGGAGAGAAGGCGGTTGCAATGGCGGAGAGGTTCAATGACCAGGAGACCTTGGTTTCCGCGTACAACATCTTCGGTTGCTCGTTGATCCAGTCCGACGAAGAGCGCGGTTGCGAATACCTGGAGAAAAGTCTTGCGCTCGCGCTCGATGGCGGACAACAGCACCTGGTGTTCATGGCCTATGCCAATGCCGGTTCTGCCTGCGGCGAATACTATCGCTTCGAGCTTGCGGACCGCTACCTCGCCCCAGGCATCGCATACACCACCGAGCGCGACTACGACCATGGACGGCTCTACATGATGTCGTTGCAGGCACTCTCGCATCTCTACCAAGGACGCTGGAATGCCGCGGCGGACACGGCCCTGGCCGTGCTGGACGCGCCGGGGCGAACGTCCATCAGCCATATGGCGACCCTGGTCGCCCTCGGACGACTCCGCACCCGACGAGGCGATCCCGGAGCCATGGAGGCGCTGGACAAGGCGCTGGAACTCGCGGAACCGACCGGCAGCTTGCAGCGCATCGGACCAGTGCGCGCGGCGCGCGCGGAAGCAGCTTGGCTCGCGGGCGATGCGGCCACCACGATCAGCGAAGCGCGAGCAGCTTATCCGCTCGCCCTGGCCAAGTCGCATCCTTGGTTCATCGGCGAGCTCGCCTACTGGCAATGGAAAGCGGGCGCGCTGGATGCGCCGCCCGAGCTGGCAGCGGCGCCCTTCCGCCTGCAAATGCAGCGAGCATGCGCGCAAGCGGCAGCAGCCTGGGAGGCGCGCAACTGTCCCTACGAGGCGGCGCGCGCACTGGCTGAAGCCGAGGACGAAAGCTCCCTGAAGCGTGCGCTGCGCGGCTTCGATCATCTCGGCGCCCGACCGGCTGCCGATCGTGTGCGGCAACAGTTGCGCGAGCTGGGTCTGCGCAGCATCCCGCGCGGGCCACGATCCAGCACGCGCACCAACGCCTTCCAACTCACTTCGCGCGAACTGGAAGTCATCGCCTTGCTGGCACAAGGACTCACCAACGCCGAAATTGCGGCGCGTTTGTATCGATCAGCCAAAACCGTCGACCACCACGTCTCTTCCGTTCTTTCCAAGCTTTCGGTTTCGACCCGTGAGGCGGCGGTCGCGGCGGCGACTGCGCAAGGCCTGTTGCCAAAATAGGGAGTTGCACAACGCAAAATGGGTAGCGCTTCCCCATGTGCGGTGCGCCATCGGTGCGCCATCCTGAGGCCTCACTTACGGCCGGTTGGGCCGGTATAGGAACAGGGAGGCCTCATGAACCATCAATCATCTCTGCAACGGTTGGTCGCGGTTGCGGCGCTGGTCTTGATCGTCGCATTACCGCTTACACCGCCGGTCGCGGCACAGGCATCATCACCGCCGCTGATCACATCGGTGACTGCAGATTACACGGCAAGCCCGCCCACGCTCACCATCAAAGGCACGGTTTTGGGCTCACCTGGGACCACCACCGTGACGCTCGACCAGTTGGGAAATTTGACTCTCAGGAGCGTTACGAGCACGCAAGTCGTCGCCAACCTGCCCACGAACCCAGCGGTGCCCCCGGGTAGTTACCTCCTCACCCTGACCAGCGGCTCCAAGCCGAATCAGTTCGATGAGTTCTGGCTAACGCTTGGCACGCAAGGGCCGCAGGGACTGACGGGCGCGACGGGTGCAGTCGGACCTCAGGGTCCTGCCGGTCCCCAAGGCTTGACGGGTGCGACCGGCGCCACGGGACCGGCCTGCACATCCGGTGACTTCATCAATTGCTACACCGGGCCCGCGGGAACCGTTGGTGTAGGAATTTGCAGGGCTGGCACACGAACCTGCGGTCCCTCCGGAACATGGGGCATTTGCGTGGGTGTCGTGCTGCCACAACCGGAAATAGCCAACGGAATCGATGACGACTGCGACGGTGTCATAGATAACGGTGTTGCGATCAACGCTTGTTCACCGACGAATCCCTGCACAAATCCGCCGCCAAGCACTTGTGCCGGGAATATTCTTACGACTTATCCAAATCCGGGACTCTGCAGTCCTGCAGACGGCTACAGCGGACAATTCGCTTGCGTTTACCCAGGAATCTCAACACCTGTCGACAGTTGCCCCCCATAGCGGTCTCATGTGACTTGCCCAGTCAGGCCAGAGACGAGATATCGGTACGGCGTTTCACTGGATCACGCGATTGGCACGGGCCAGTATCGACGGCGGAATGGCGATCCCGAGTGCTCGCGCCGTGTTCGCGTTGATAACAAGCTCGAACGTGGTTGGTTGCTCGATCGGCATATCGCCGGGATTGGCACCCTTCAAGATTTTGTCCACGTAAACAGCCGCGTGTCGAAATAGCTCCGGATAGGACGGCCCGTAGGCTAGAAGCCCGCCGGCATCCACGTACTCGGCCCCGCCATAGATAGCCGGCAGTCTGTACTTGAGAGCTAGCTCGGCGATCTTCCTGCGTTCCAAATAAATGAGCGCGCTATTGACTACAATGACGGCCTCAATGTGCTCACGCGTCATCGCCGAAAACGCATCCTCGAGCCCGTCTCCGCTCCTGATTCCAAAACTTTGAAACGCAACCCTCGCCTTCGCCGAAGAAGCGTCGAGCTCCCTCACGGAGGCCATCGATGGAGCGTTGTCCCTGTGCCAAAGTGCCGCTAGGCGGGAA
>VBDA01000424.1:0-6499 GCA_005883655.1 Betaproteobacteria bacterium
TGGCTCATGCCTCAGGCGCACAGAGTTGTTGGCGGTGCGCTGCGGGCCCGGTTTGTCGCCTCGCTTAGAAGCTGAGTTCCCAACTGAGCGGCGCGCGATTGACTGAGCTCATGACGCGTCGCTGCTGAATCGATGGGCATCAGCATAGCCGTCGATGCGATGGGTGGCGATCATGGTCCGCCCGTCATCGTCGTTGCATCGATCCAGTTTCTCGAAGAGACGCCAGACGCGAGCGTGATCCTCGTAGGTCGCGAAGGCGATATTCGCAAGGCCCTGAGCAGCGTCCGCTCGATCGCGGCGGACAGAGTGTCCGTCCGCGCCGCAACCGAGGTTGTCGAGATGCACGAAGGTCCGGCAAGCGCGTTGCGCGGCAAGAAGGACTCGTCGATGCGCGTCGCCGTCAACCTGGTCAAGGACGGCAGTGCGCAGGCCTGCGTGTCGGCCGGCAATACCGGCGCGTTGATGGCGATTTCGCGTTTTGTGCTCAAGACCCTGCCGGGCATCGACCGGCCGGCAATCGCGTCGCAGCTGCCGACGCGCAAGGGCGCGACGACCGCGCTCGATCTTGGCGCAAACGTCAATTGCACCGCCGAGCAGCTTGTGCAGTTCGCAGTGATGGGCAGTGCGCTGGTCGCCGCCGTCGACGGCATCGAGCGCCCTACGGTGGGCCTGCTCAACATCGGCGAGGAAGACATCAAGGGCAACGACTTGGTCAAGGAAACGGCGGAGCTCCTCAAGGCTTCCGACCTCAATTTCTACGGCAACGTCGAAGGCGACGATATTTACAAGGGTACGACCGACGTTATCGTCTGCGACGGTTTCGTCGGCAACGTCGCCCTCAAAACCTCGGAGGGATTGGCGCTCATGCTCGCGGATTTCCTGCGCGAGGAGTTCACGCGCAATCCGATGCGCAAACTGCTCGGCTTGTTCGCGCTGCCGGTGCTTGCGGCATTCAAGCGGCGCGTCGACCCGCGGCGCTACAACGGGGCGACGCTTATCGGACTCAAGGGCGTGGTCGTCAAAAGCCACGGTCACGCGGACGCGCTTGCTTTCCGCTACGCGCTCAAAAAGGCCTACACCGAAGTCGCGCACGGCGTGCTGGAGCGCATTGCGCAGCGTCTCGCCGCCATGCCGGTGCCGGTGGTCGCACCATCCTTGGAAAGTTCGAACGATGCATAGCAGCATCGTCGGCACTGGCGCCTATCTACCTGCGCAGCTCGTTACCAACGCCGAGCTCGCGCGCCGGATCGATACCAGCGACGAATGGGTGCGCTCGCGCACCGGCATTCGCCAACGCTACATTGCGGCACCGGACGAGCAGACCAGCGATCTGGCGCTCGCAGCGTCGCGGGAGGCGCTGACAATTGCCGGTATTGCACCCGCCGACCTCGATCTGATCGTCGTCGCGACCACGACGCCCGACATGATCTTTCCCTCGACGGCGTGCATTCTGCAGGCCAAGCTTGGCGCAAGCGGCGGCGCTGCGTTCGACGTTCAGGCGGTTTGCAGCGGATTCGTCTACGCGCTGGCGATGGCAGATTTGATGATCAAGAGCGGCGCGATCAGGAATGCGCTGGTGGTCGGTGCCGAAATCTATTCGCGGATACTCGACTGGAACGATCGGGGAACATGCGTCCTCTTTGGTGATGGTGCCGGCGCGGTCGTGCTCGCACCGTCGGACACCCCCGGGATACTGTCGTCGCATCTGCACGCCGACGGCCGCTACCGCGATATCCTGGCGGTGCCGGGTACTGTGGCCAATGGGAAAATACAGGGCACGCCTTTTCTGCACATGGACGGAGGCGCGGTCTTCAAGTTCGCCGTCAAGGTGCTGGCTGAGGTTGCGCAGGAAGCGCTTTCGGCAAACGATCTGCCGTCTAGCGCGATCGACTGGCTGATCCCGCATCAGGCGAACATCCGGATCATGGAAGCAACCATGAAAAAGCTTGCGCTGCCGATTGAGCGCATGGTGAGCACCGTCGCCGAGCATGCCAACACGTCGGCCGCATCGATCCCATTGGCGCTCGACATTGCCGTTCGCGACGGCCGCATCCGCGCCGGACATTACGTGCTATTGGCCGGTGTTGGAGGTGGCTTTACCTGGGGCTCGGTGCTCCTGCGCTGGCATTGACGGCGTACTGCGCTTTCGAATAGAGCTCAATCGACGTCGATGAAACTCGCCATCGTCTTTCCCGGTCAGGGCTCGCAGGCGGTCGGCATGTTGGCGGGCTACGCCGAGCACCCTCTGGTGCGTGAGACTTTTGTTGAAGCAGGCCAGATCCTCGGACAGGATCTGTGGGCGCTGGTACAGGACGGTCCTGCCGAAGCGCTGAACGAGACCGTGAATACGCAACCGGCAATGCTCACCGCGGATGTAGCGGTCTATCGCGCGTGGCGCGCGGCAGGTGGCGCCGAGGCATCGGTGATGGCCGGGCACAGTCTGGGCGAATACGCGGCACTGGTCGCGGCAGGCGCGATCGCCTTTGCCGACGCGCTGCCACTGGTGCGCTTTCGGGCGCAGGCGATGCAGCAAGCGGTTCCGCAGGGAGTTGGCGCGATGGCCGCCATCATGGGGCTCGACGACGAAGGTGTGATCGGGGCGTGTGCCGAAGCGGCGCAGATGCAGAGCGTCGAAGCCGTAAACTTCAACGCCCCGGGGCAGGTCGTGATCGCCGGCCACAAGGACGCCGGCGAGCGCGCGATCGTTGCTGCCAAGGCGAGAGGTGCCAAGCGCGGACTGCTGTTGCCGGTCAGTGCGCCGTTTCACAGCAAGCTGCTGCAACCCGCGGCAGAAAGGCTGGCCGTCTATCTCGCCGGAGTGCCTGTGGGCGTTGCCAGTGTCGCGGTCCTGCACAACGTCGATGTAGCGCGCGCCGCGACTCCCGAAGCTATTCGTGCGGCGCTTGGCAGACAGGCAGCGAGTCCCGTTCGTTGGGTCGAGACCATACAGGCGTTCGTGGCACAGGGTGTGACCCATATCATCGAGTGCGGACCCGGCGCCGTCCTTACCGGCCTCGCCCGGCGCATCGCGCCCGGTGTCCAAGTATTACCGCTCAATGACGCAAACGCGATTGCGGCCGCAATCACCGCAACCGCGTCCTAGGGGAAGCGATGCTCGACGGTAGCGTAGCACTGGTCACCGGCGCGACGCGCGGTATCGGCAAGGCAATCGCAGAAACCCTGGCGCGCGATGGCGCGATCGTCGTCGGCACCGCGACCTCCGACGAAGGCGCAGCAAGCATCGCGGCGTTCCTGCAAAGCGCAAAGGGTGGGGGGCAGGGCATGAAGCTCGATGTCACCGACACCAAATCCGTCAGCGAGACGATCGCCGATATCCAGGCGCGCTTGGGCGAAATAACGATTCTGGTCAACAACGCCGGCATCACCCGCGACAGCCTGCTGGTGCGCATGAAGGACGACGAGTGGGACGGGATCCTGGATACCAACCTCAAGTCGGCGTACCGATTGTCTAAGGCTGTCTTGCGAGGAATGATGAAGGCTCGGCGGGGCCGGATCATCAACATCGGCTCGGTCGTCGGTGTGAGTGGCAATGCGGGTCAGACCAACTACGCGGCGGCAAAGGCGGCTCTCATCGGTTTTACAAAATCGCTGGCCCAGGAAGTCGGCAGTCGCGAGATTACGGTGAACTGTGTTGCGCCGGGCTTCATCGACACCGACATGACACGCTCGCTGGACCAGGCGCAGCGCGCGAAATTGATCGAGCGCATCCCGCTTGGACGCCTTGGATCTCCTCAGGACGTGGCGCACGCCGTGGCGTTTCTCGCCTCGCCCGCGGCGGCGTATATCACCGGCGCGACACTGCATGTCAACGGCGGTATGTATATGCAGTAGCGAAAAAGGAACCGCTTCTTGCGAGCCTGCGCGATCAGCGAACTTAAGCCGCGACTTTGGGCAAAAACACACCCGTTCTGGTAAAATCAGCCGCTTTTGAACGTTCAGATCCCACAAGGGGGAAGAAGCATGGAAAACGTAGAGCAACGAGTCAAGAAGATCGTCGCCGAGCAGCTGGGCGTGAACGAGGCCGAAATCAAGAACGAATCGTCGTTCGTCGACGATCTCGGTGCGGATTCCCTGGACACAGTCGAGCACGTCATGGCGCTCGAAGAAGAGTTCGAGACCGAGATCCCCGATGAGGACGCCGAGAAAATCACCACCGTGCAGCAGGCTATCGATTACGTAGGCTCGCATCTCAAGAAATAACGTCGCCCGCCTTTGTCCCGCTTCCAGTCCCGGCCGTTTTCACCGTAGCTGGCTGCCGGCAACCCACCGTCGGCGCACAACGGAAAAGCGGCCGCTTCTTAGCTAGCCCTGGTGGCAAACACCATGTCCAGACGCCGCGTTGTCGTAACCGGAATGGGCATCGTGTCTCCTGTTGGGATCGGCGTTTCCGCCTCGTGGGCGAACATACTTGCCGCGCGCTCTGGCATTGCCATCATTACGCGCTTCGACGCGAGCGCGTTTCCGTCGCGTATCGCCGGTGAGGTCAAGGACTTCGACGTCACCCAATATCTCTCAGGCAAGGACGCGCGCCGCTACGACACCTTCGTGCATTACGGACAGGTCGCGACCATGGAAGCGGTCCGCGACGCTGGTCTCGAGAGCTACACGGGCGATCACGAGCGCATCGGAGTCTGCGTCGGCTCAGGCATCGGCGGCTTGCCGATGATCGAGGATACGCACCGCGCGTATGTACAGGGCGGCTTGCGCAAGATTTCACCGTTCTTCGTTCCCGGGTCGATTATCAACATGATCGCTGGGTTGGTGTCGATTCAGTATGGCTTCAAGGGCCCGAATCTGGCGACGGTCAGCGCCTGCTCAACCGCAAATCACAGCCTCGGCGAGGCATCACGAATCATTGAGTATGGCGACGCCGACATCATGATCGCCGGTGGTGCGGAAGCGACCATCAGTCCGCTCGGTGTCGGCGGCTTCTGCGCCGCCCGTGCACTGTCGCACCGCAATGACGATCCCGCGACAGCGAGTCGTCCATGGGATATCGACCGCGATGGATTCGTGCTGGGCGAGGGGGCAGGGGTGCTAGTCCTGGAAGAGCTCGATCACGCCAAGGCACGCGGAGCCCGCGTCTATTGCGAGCTCGCCGGATACGGAATGTCGGCCGACGCCTGGCACATCACCGCACCGCCGGACGACGGAGCGGGCGCCGCGCGCAGCATGGCCAACGCGCTGAAGAACGGCGGCCTCAATGCGACGGATATCGACTATATCAATGCGCACGGCACATCGACGCAGATCGGTGACGTTGCCGAATGCGTCGCAGTCAAGCGCTGCTTCGGCAATCACGCGGCGAGGCTCGCGGTGTCGTCGACCAAGTCCATGACCGGACATTTGCTTGGCGCCGCAGGCGGCATCGAGGCGGTCTTCACGGTGCTTGCGATACGCGATCAGATCGCGCCGCCGACGGCGAACCTTTTCCATCGCGATCCCAAATGCGATCTCGATTTTGTTCCAAACATCGCGCGCGATATGAAAATCCGCGCCGCGCTGTCCAATTCCTTCGGCTTCGGAGGCACCAATGCCACCTTGGCGTTTCGTTCGCTCTGATTCGCAGTGGTTTGCTTTCTAGGCCTGGTGTAACACGCCGCTCCTATCATCCATGGGACTGATCGTTCAGAAGTATGGGGGCACCTCCGTTGGCAGCACCGAGCGCATCCGCAACGTAGCCCGGCGCGTGGCCAGATTCCACCGCCAGGGACATCAGCTCGTCGTCGTTCCGTCCGCGATGAGCGGCGAAACCAATCGTCTGCTCGCGCTGGCCAAGGATCTGTCGCCCCATCCCGACCCGCGCGAGCTCGATGTTGTCGCGGCCACCGGCGAACAGGTGACCATCGGCTTGCTGGCCATCGCGCTGCATCATCTCGGCGTGAAAGCCAAGAGCTACACCGGCGGCCAGGTCCGGGTTCTGACCGACAGCGCATTCACCAAGGCGCGGATCCTCAAGATCGACGAAGAGCGAATACGCGCCGACCTAGCCGAGGGCACGGTCGTCATCGTCGCTGGATTCCAGGGCGTCGACGGTGACGGCAACATCACCACGCTTGGGCGCGGCGGTTCCGATACTTCCGGTGTTGCGCTCGCCGCGGCGCTGTCGGCCGACGAATGCCAGATCTACACTGATGTCGACGGGGTCTATACAGCCGATCCGCGCATCGTTCCGGAGGCGCGACGACTGGACCGAATCACCTTCGAGGAAATGCTGGAAATGGCGAGCCTGGGATCGAAGGTACTTCAGATCCGGTCGGTGGAGTTCGCGGGCAAGTACAAGGTCAAATTGCGCGTGCTGTCGTCATTCGAAGATTCCGACAGCACGTCAAACGGCACGTTGATTACGTTCGAGGAAGACGACACCATGGAGCAGGCCATCATATCGGGCATCGCATTTAATCGCGATGAAGCCAAGATTTCGCTGATGGGAGTCGAAGATCGCCCCGGCATCGCGTACGCCATTCAGCGAAATCTT
>VBDA01000424.1:6518-8223 GCA_005883655.1 Betaproteobacteria bacterium
ACATGATCGTGCAAAATATCGGCGCTTCGGGCCATACCGATTTCTCTTTCACCGTCAATCGCGGCGAATATCAAAAGGCGCTCGACGTTCTCGAACATGAGAAAAATATCGGTTTCGCGGCGAGGGAGATCATCGGCGACAATAAGATCTGCAAGGTTTCGCTGGTCGGCATCGGCATGCGCTCGCATGTCGGCATCGCCGCCAAGATGTTCAAGAGTCTGGCCGAGGAGGGCATCAACATCCAGATGATCTCCACGTCGGAGATCAAGACCTCGGTGGTGATCGACGAAAAATATCTGGAACTGGCGGTGCGAGTGCTGCATCGCGCCTTCGAGCTCGAGCAAGCACCCAAGGTGGCATAAAGGGAACGTTTACTGCGGTTGAGCGCTACCCCGCACAGTGCCGGCAAAGTTAGGCGTGACTTCGCATGAGCTATTTGTAAGCCACGGATTTCGCAAAGGAATTGGTTTGACGACGCGAGATGCTGAAAGGTACAATCGCGCGCTTGATCGGAGAGATGGCCGAGTGGTCGAAGGCACTCCCCTGCTAAGGGAGCATACGCCCAAAAAGTGTATCGAGGGTTCGAATCCCTCTCTCTCCGCCAGTAACGCCAATCATCGGCTGTTACCTAAAATCCGCCCAAGCTAGATGATGCAGATCAGGAATTTTGACGCAGCGGCTGTCGACGTGCTTTACAGTCTGTTCGCTGCATACTTGTAGATAACATCCTTTTGTTTTACTTTCAACGAGTTGCATGTATGGCATGTCGTTTGCAATAACGTTCGGACGCGCGGGTCAGCGCGCAATAAGTATCACGACGAGGGACGGGCCACATGCAGATCAGGAATTTTTCAGTTGCCATATTCGCGCTGCTGTTTGCGGCCTCCAGCGCATTCGCGGATATCATCTTTACCGGCAGCGCCGGACCGAACCAGGATGCGACGGCGGTTTTTCACTTCGTCGATGCCAACCATCTAACACTGACATTAAGCGATACGGGCGACATCAACGATATTTCCTCGGTACTCGACGATTTCCATTTCAACCTGTCCGCATCGCCTAGCATTGCATCCTTGACTAACATCAGCGGACACGGATTTGTCGATTGCACGGCGTCTACCAACACCACCCCGAATTGCACGAATAATAATGTTCCGAATGCGAATGGCACATGGTCGCTTGGGTTGACGGGTGCGCATATCGACATGGCTGCAGGTAACGGCATGCATCCCTATGGTATCGTCAACAACTCGATTTTTACTAACGCAAACCTCGACGGACTACGGAACAGTCAACACAATCCGTATCTGCTGGGCGATGTAACCTTCAGTATTCTGCTTACGGGCCTAACTGGCATCCCGACGATCAGTAACGTTGATTTCACATTCGGAACGCGGCCGGAGCATGTCCCAGGGATCCTGTGCACGCCGCCGAATCCGAATTGTGTGACCCGCGTTACGCTTCCCGAGCCGGCGTCTGCGGCGCTTGTGGCCTTAGCGCTGCTCGGAATGGGATTCGTGCGCAGAAGGCGGCAACACTGATATTTGCTCGATCGAGCAATGCAAAAAGGGGCGACGGATGTCGCCTCTTTTGTTTTACGACCGGCTGGTCATTGAGTTGCGCTAAAATCGCGCGAGCGAGCCGAGGCATTTCGGGGATTGATCGAGTCACCGCGTTCGTCGATGCAACGAAGCGGTTCCTATTA
>VBDA01000425.1 GCA_005883655.1 Betaproteobacteria bacterium
GAATCCCGGTGTGAAGGTGCGCGCGGTGGGGACCGGGCCGGGAGACTCCGGATCGCAAAAAATCTACGAAAAGCTCTCGGCGCAGCAGAAAGCAAACGTTGCCGAGTGGGACGTCGACGTCGCGGTGGTGCATCAGCGCGGCGCCGCAACCATGGTCGGTGAAAAGTTGCTGCTGCCGTACCGTAACGACGTCAGTGCCGGCAAGCTGGTTACGCGCGACACCGCGAAGAACGCTTTGGGCGCGAACGTCGACGGCTATGTGCTGCCGATGTTTCACAGCCAGATCGCATTCGCGTACAACCCCGAGCTGATCAAAACGCCGCCCAAGTCTTTCGGAGAGCTCACCGAGTGGGTGAAGAAGAATCCGAAGCAATTCGGCTACAACGGCGTCAAGGGTGGCATGTCGGGCGTGGGATTCGTGATGGGCTGGGTGGAAGCGAACACCGGCATGGCCGACAAGCTGGAGAAAGGACCCTACGACGCTAGCCAGAAGGCGGCGATCGACAAGGCGCTCGGCGGGCTCAAGGACTTCAATCAATACGTGGTGATGACGCCGGGCAATGCCGGCACGCTGGATATGCTCAATCGTGGCGAGATCGCCATCGGTCCGGTCTGGGTCGACATGTTCTATACCTGGCAGGCGGACGGGCGGATGAGCCCGAAGATGAAGCTCTCGCTGCCTTCGCCCGGACTTCCCGGGCAGCCGATGTACTACGTGATCCCGGCCAAGGCGGCGCACGCGGCGCTCGCCAAGAAGTTCATCGACCTGGCCGAGAGCCCTGAAGTGCAGGCCGAAGGGATCGTCAAGCAATTCAACTGGTACCCCGGCATCGACCCCCAGCACGTGCAGTCCAAGATGGACCAGGCGAGCTGGAACAAGCTCTTCACCGACATTTCGCCATCTGATCTGTCGAGGTACGGGCGGCCGTTTCCGTTGTCAGAATACTTCACCGATATCGTCGAGGGCTACGAGCGGGTCGTGATCAAGTAGGGCGCGCGAAGCCCGTGCGGACCTATAGGCACTTGCCGAAAATTATCTCACTCCGTCGTCCCCGCTCATTTTGGTAACTGAGCGGGGACACAGTGGCGTTTGTCCAAAAGACACTGGATTCCCGCTTGGCCGTTCCTCGAAACTTCGTCCTTCGGGCTCGTTTTCGCAGGAATGACGATGCAGGTGAGGCGCGGTGAAATCGATTGCGACCAGAGACCCAATCGCTGACCGCTGGGTCGGGCTTGCATTGCTTGCCCCGGCGCTTGCGGTCATTCTCGTTTTCTTCGTTGCGCCACTCGCGATGTCGGCGGTGGTTGCTTTCCGGAGGAAGGACGGCGGGCTCACGCTCGAGCATTTCGCCAAGTCGTTCGATCTCTATACCACCGATCTCCTGTTCACGCTGGCGATCGTCCTCGCGTCGACCATCCTGATCGGGCTGGTCGCGATTGCCATCGCGGGCTATCTCACGCTGGGTGAAAACCCGCGCGCGGTGGCGATCCTGCGTTGGCTCTATCGCTGGCCGCTGTTCATTCCGTTCGTGGTGGCAGGCCAGGTGATGCGCACCTTCCTCGCCAAGAACGGCATGCTCAACCATGTGCTGATCGGCACCGGGCTGATCGAGCCCTTGTCGGCGCAGAGCTTGCTCGACTGGCGGGGCATCGTCATCGCCTTTGTCTGGAAGCAGGCGCCGTTCGTGACGCTGCTCCTGGCCGGCGCGATGGCCTCGATCGAAACGCAGCACATCGAAGCCGCCCGCAACCTCGGCGCGCGGCGTTTGAGGGTGTTGATCGACATCATCCTGCCGCAGGTGCGCGGTACGCTGCTGGTCGGTCTGGTGTTGTCGTTCGTGACCATGTTGTCGGTGCTGTCGGTGCCATTGATGATCAATCCCAATTCTCCGACGATGATGACGGTCGACGTCGCCTACCGCATCAACACTTTTGGCGATTACGCGGTCGCTAACGCGTTGTGTCTGCTGTCTCTGATCCTGGCCGCTGGCGGCGCATGGTTCTACTTGCATCATGCGGTCGAGAAGGTGGAACACGCATGACGGCGCTTAGTCTTCCGGCGCTGCCGCCGCCGCTTCGGACTGTGCTGCGCGCTATCGTGCTGGCCCTGTTCGCGTTTGCGATCTTCGGACCGCTTCTGAACCTGCTGCTATGGGCGTTCGCCGAGCGCTGGTATTTTCCGAACAAGCTTCCGCTGGAATTCGGGCTTACCTTCTGGTATCGCGTATTCCAGCCGCGCGGCAATGCGCTCGCCTCCCTCGGCACCAGCGTCTGGATCGCCGTCCTGACGGTGGCGCTTTCGCTCGCGGTCGCGGTGCCCGCGGGCTACGCACTGGGACGGCTGAAGCTCCCCTGGCGCAGCGCGATCCTGCTCCTGTTCCTGCTGCCACAGGCGGTGCCGAACCTGCCGGTGTATGTGAACATTGCGCAGGTGTTCTATCAGATTGGCCTCAATGGCACGATACTGGGCGTCGTGCTCGTTCACGCGTCGCACGGCCTGGTGCTAGCGGTCTGGATCGCGTCGGCGGCGTTTGCGTCGGTCGATGTTTCGCTCGAGGAGGCGTCGCGCAATCTGGGCGCATCGCCTTGGACCTGCTTTCGGACGGTGACGCTTCCGCTCGCGGCGCCGGGCCTTATCGCCAGCGCGATATTTGTCTTCCTCGAATCCTTGGACGAGTTCACCGGAACCTATTTCGTCGGCGTGCCGGACGTCACGACCCTGCCGCTCTTGATGTTCAACGCCAGCATGGGCGGAAACTATCAGATCGCGTCGATCACCGCGCTGCTGCTGCTGATCCCTTCGATCGGCTTCATGCTGGTGGTCGAGCGCTTTCTCAAGGCGGATGTGCTGGCGATGGTGGGGCGATAGCCGCGAAGTTACTCTGAGCACAATTTTCCTGCTTAACGCCATAGATCTACGGTTTCACCGCGCGCCCGCAGGCGCTCGGCGCGGCCCTGCAGGTAGCGCTGAAACGACGGCTCGCCGCGGTACCCACCGCCTGCCACATAATCGAACGATGACGCGAGGTGGAACGGCCGCAGATACGCGTCGATCCGAAATACTTCCGTGCCGCTGCGATCGAAGAACACGATCGTCGGGGTGTACGCGACGCCGAGCTCGCGCGCCCACGCCTGAGCACTGGTGGCGCCGCCGGCAGGGGAGGTGATCGGCGTCGACGCTGCGAGCGAGAAGCGCGCCACATCGAATTCGCTGACGAGCGCGCGCACCTCGGCGCGCTGCAGTCCTTCGCGATGGAGCTCATCGCAGGGCGAGCAATGGGTGGTCTCGAAGAGCACCGCGAGCGGCTTGGCGCCTGGCTTACGCCGCAGGTCGTACGGCGGTCCGAGGAAGAACGGCTCGTCGTGCAATTCCGAGCTCGCCGGCTCGCGCACCCGCTGCCTGAGATAGTCGCCGAGCGCCTGCCGTCGTTCCAGATGCCCCGCGACATAGTCGAGCACCGGTTCGAAGCGTTGCGGCGGATAGTAGCCATTGAGCCGCGCCACCACCTTTCCTTTTTCGTCGAAAAAGAGCAGCGTCGGCGTGAATTGCACCTTGAGCACGCGTGCGAGCTCCTTCTCGGTCATGACGCGACCATCGAGCCAGGTGACTTCGCGGTCGCCCCACATGTTTACCGCGAGCGCGACAAAGTGTTGGCGCGTTTTCTCCACGATGCTGCGCTGGGAGAAATTGGTCAGCATGAGCTGCTTGCAGTAGGGGCAGCCATCCTGACCGAAATACACCAGCAGCCGCCGGCCATTGCGCGCTGCCTCCGCGATGTCCTCGCGTAAATCGAGGAAGGTATTCGCAAACCACGGTGGAATATCGATCGCGTAAGGCGCGGCTTCCTGTGCTCGCGCCGGAGCAAGGAGCGCGAATGCGATGACGAAGACGATCAGCCAATAGCGCATAGCTCACCTGGGCAGCATCGAGCACCTTGGGCGCCCTCCTGGGGGCACAATCTTAACCTCCTGGTGGGGCGACGCGTAAATTGGTCGCCGCCGGCGCCTCCATCCGCGATTCGTGATGGCCGAAGCCTACAAGTCTCTTATCCGCGCAAGGTCCTTGACCAGCGACTCGAATGCCTGCGCCCGATCCTCGGGCGGAACGCGTAGAATGGACGAAGGGTGGACCGTCACCAGTATCTTCGGTCCCCACTCGCTGTCGAAGAATTTCCCGCGATTGGCAAGCACCTTGACCTTGGGTCCGAGGAGCGCGCGCACCGCGGTGCCGCCGAGGCAGACGATCAACCGCGGAGTGATGAGCCGAATTTCGCCGAGCAGCCAATCGAGGCACGCGGCCACTTCCTGCTGCGCCGGCGTCTTGTGCATGCGCCGTTTGCCGCGCGGCTCCCAGCTGAAGTGCTTGACCGCGTTGGTGACATAGACGTCTTTGCGATCGACGCCGGCTTTTTCCAGCGCCTCGTCGAGCACCTTGCCGGCGGGTCCGACAAAGGGCTTGCCGGTCAAATCTTCCTGATCGCCGGGTTGTTCGCCGACCAGCATGACGGTGGCCCTGGCGCCGCCTTCGCCGCAGACCGCCTGAGTGGCGCGCTCCCACAGTCGACAACCGCGGCAGCGCACGATGCCGGCGTCGAGCTCCTTCAGTGATCGGGCATCAGCCGCGATTTCGCTTTTGGAATCCGCCATCACCAATGGACCATCTCGGATAGCCGCGGTTCACGGCAGCGTATACGCCGTTTTGACGACAGTGAAGAATTCGCGCGCGTAGCGGCCCTGCTCACGCGGACCGTAGCTGGAGCCTTTGCGGCCGCCGAACGGCACGTGGTAGTCGACCCCCGCAGTCGGCAGATTGACCATGATCATGCCCGCCTGGCTTTGGCGCTTGAAGTGCGACGCGTGCTTGAGCGATGTGGTCACGATGCCGGCCGAGAGTCCGAAGTCGGTGTCGTTGGCCACTGCGAGCGCTTCGTCGTAGTCCTTGACCTTGATCACGCTGGCTACCGGACCGAATATTTCCTCGCGCGAGCTGCGCATGGCGTTGGTTGCCCCGGTCAGCAGCGCCGGCGCGAGATAGTGACCCTGCTTGGCGCGCTTCAGCGTTTCGCCGCCGTAAGCAAGCGTCGCACCTTCTCGCTGGCCGATGCCGATGTAATCCAGGTTCTGCTTGAGCTGCGTCTCGTCGACAACCGGGCCGATATCGGTCCCCGGTATCAACGCGTCATCGACCTTGAGCGATCCGAGGCGCTCGCTCAACGCGGCGACAAAACGGTCGTGGATATTGGCGCCGACGATCAAGCGCGACGACGCGGTGCAGCGCTGTCCGGTCGAGAAGAACGCACCGTTGACCGCGCAGTTCACGGCCACGGCCAAGTCCGCGTCGTCGAGCACGACCAGCGGATTCTTTCCGCCCATTTCCAGTTGCAGCTTGGCCATGCGCGCGATCGCCTTGGCCGCAATCGCCCGCCCGGTGGCCACCGAGCCGGTGAAGCTGATGGCGTCGACTCGCCGGTCATTGATGATCGCGTCGCCGACGACGCTGCCGCGACCCATGACCAGGTTGAAGACTCCCGCCGGGATGCCCGCTTTGATGATGATTTCCGACAGCGCCCATGCCGAGCCCGGCACCAGCTCCGCTGGCTTGAACACCACGCAGTTGCCGTAGCAGAGCGCCGGCGCGATCTTCCACGCCGGAATCGCGATCGGAAAATTCCATGGCGTGATGATGCCGACGACACCCAGCGGCTCGCGCGTGATTTCGACCTCGACGCCTGGACGGATCGACTGGATCTTTTCCCCGGCCAGCCGCAGCGCCTCGCCGCCGAAGAACTTGAAGATCTGTCCCGCGCGCACGACTTCACCGATGCCCTCGGGCAGGGTCTTGCCTTCTTCGCGCGAAAGCAGTCGCCCGAGCTCGTCCTTGCGGGCGAGTATCGTGTTGCCGACGGCGTCGAGCAGATTCGCGCGATCCTGCACTGAGGACATCGACCATGCGGGAAATGCGGCGCGCGCGGCGGCGATCGCGGTGTCGGCCTGCGCCTTGTCGGCCCGCGCGTATTCGCCGATGACGTCGCTCAAGTCCGACGGATTGATATTCCTCGCGGTTTCGGCGCCGGCGATCCAATCGCCACCGATGAAGTTACGGTACATCTCGCTCATGGTCTTTTCGTCCTCAGTGCATGCGCAGAAGATTGCGCGCCGCCAGATTGCGCATCAGTTCGCCGGCGCCAAAGGTCCAGGGAGGCGCGCGATCGCTGGTGGTCACGCGATTTTCGAGCGCGCCAAGGCGTGCGGCGCTGATCACGACCCTGTCGTCCGGCTGGTGCGTGAATCCCATGCCCGGTGCGCCGCGATCGTCGACGGGCGCGAACATCGTTCCCAGAAACAGCATGAATCCGTCCGGATACTGATGGTTCGAGCCGGTTGCCTGTTCGACCAGGTCGGTCGGATCGCGGCTGATCTTCGCCATCGAGCTCCTGCCCTGCAAATGGAAATCCTCCGCGCCGTGGACATCGAGCACGATTTCGGCGCGACGGACGTCGTCGAGTGTGAAGCCGTCATCGAACAGGCGTATGAACGG
>VBDA01000426.1 GCA_005883655.1 Betaproteobacteria bacterium
CCCTATCGTCCAATGCTACGTCTGACGGTGAATTCACGCGTGTCGGCACCTGCGGGGTCCGCCCGACGTCGGAATCATTGGGAAAGACCCGGTAGATCTCCACCCTGACCTCCCCGATCGTCGGCGAAGCGCCGGTGAGCAGTCCCGTAAACGTTGCGCTCGTGAGGCTCGTCTGGCTACCCGTCAGGATGAAATCGTCGGCGGCTTCGATTTCGAACTTCCCAAGCGTATCGGGTCGCGACGCAGTCGCCATCAAATTATTGACGGTGCCCGTGCTGAAAAAGAACGGCCCCGCATAACCGACTCCCGCGATCAGCATCAACATCGCGGTTATTGCAAATTCCGGGATCCCCCAACCGAGGAAAAGCCTAGATCGTGTATGCATGGGTTTGCTCCGAAAAGCGGGCAGCCAAATTGTCCTCGACAACGTGTCTCCCACAAGCAACACACATGCCGATTAACTTTTTAGCGTACAAACAGCAGGTTGATTTCCCTCTACGGCCGGAATAGTTCGGGGTTTGTAAAATAAGTCGACAGGAGTTTCCCGGTGACCTCCGGATCAGATCGCCGCGCGCAACCGGCGCGTACCCGGATATCGCTGCCAGATGGCGGCATCAGTGAGCATCTGTTTCTGGCGCTCGTCGGGCGGAAACGGCTTGCGCAGTGCCTCCATCCGCCCTAGGCGGCATGCAAGCTGCTCGGCCTGCTCCAAGTGACGCGGCCGCCTTTTCGGCGGCCGTGAAGAACTAAGGTCACCTCCGATTACGGCTGAGGTGAGCAGCTATTGTTTCTAGTCTTGGGTACTCGATACCGGAGATAAGACAGTGCCTACGGTCTAAGCCAGGGGTGAAAGGACCACCTGGCGCGGCTAACCGCTCCCCCAACGCGGATGCGGCGTTAGTGGCGATGAACAACGATCGGCTGCGGTTACTCGTCTTATGGGGCCGACTCATGCAAATGATCGCGCCCACGTCAATTAAAAAACCGGTCAATTAAAAAAACCGCTGTGCTGAATAGGGAAGAAACAGCCGGCGAACTGACGCGATAGGATCGCTCAACCCGCACGCCTCGCCCGTGGCTACGCGAGCTATTCGGCCGTCGTGGCCCGGGTCTGGCGCGAGCGGCTGGCGAACAAACTCGTCATGGCGCGCTCAAACAGCGGGACGGCTTCGATCGCCACCTTGGCGCGGCGGCTGCGGAAAGCTTCGGCCAGGCTTTCCGGCGTGTGCACAAACGCGGTACTGCCGTCTCGATGGCTGAAGAGCAGCCGCCTTTGCTGCGGCGCGCGCCAGGCGAGCCTTGCCAGCACTGTCTCACCCTCGCTCTTGAACGCGCACCAGTCGCCGCGCACGAGCGAATACACCTGAGCCTCGTATACGTCGAGCTCGCGCAGGACGGTCGCAGCCGTCGCTGGAACCATAGCAGCCGACGTGGGGAGTGCCTCCGCCTCCGCGACCTCGACCGAATCGGGAACTCCCGGCACGGCCTTCATCGACCGGACATGCAGATCGAAGAGACACGACAGCAGTGCTTCCCGGCGCGCTTGTGCGTCTTTCTCCGCCGACCAATCGTTGTCGATGCTGCGCAGCAGTGACGGCACGAGCTCGACTAAGCGCTTGCGGGCCCCGGCACTGGTTTTGGGTTCGACGCTCCACAACAGATCGTCGACGATGGCGAGCTGGCCCTCCCAGGCCGGGCCTTCCAGGCCATCCTCGAGACAAATCGTCGTCAGTCGCTGGACGAATTCATGCTCGAGGAAATCGCGGACTTCCGGCGGAACGGTGCGCGCCGCGAGGCGCACGTCAAGCGCTGCCCGGGCCTCGCGCAGTGCATCGGCGCGTTCGTCCTGTGCGACCGCGTCGGCAAGCCGCAGCTCGGCGTCGGCCCGCTCGACTTCGAGATACGCGTCGAGCTCGGCCTTCGCGGTCTCGAAGATGCTCAAATCGTCTTCGAAGTCGTCGCGAATCCGCTGCGCAAGACCGTTCGCCAGCTCGATCAATGCGCGGCCTTTCGCTGACTCCGGTTGCAAGTCGACCGACGCTTGTGCCAGGGTGTCCAGGAAGCGGCGCGTTGGATGCTGCGGATCGGAGAGGACGCGCCGGTCGAGCAACGCCGCCTTGAGGATGGGAATCTGCAGACGACCAAATACCGTCTTGATGTCACTGGGCAGGTACGGGTCGTCGAACACGTAGTCAAGCACGCCGGCGACGATGTCGATGGTGACGCGCTCGGTCGCCGATCCACTCTGGTCCGCGACTGCCTCTTTCAGCGCGCGCAGCTGGTTGGCGCTGCCCTCGCGCAAGGCATCGCGATCGAGGCTCGCCAATTCAGGCGGCAAGCCAGCGACCGTCTGCCCGCGCTGCAGATGATTTAGCACGCCGACCAGCGTCGACAATATTTGGGCGCCCTGCTGTCCGAAGTCCGCACCCGCTGCGCCGGGAGCGTTGCCTCCCATCGTTCCCACCGTTGGGGCTGCGCCCCCGGCGTTGGCCGATGGCACCGACAGTGCCGCCCGCGCGTCGGAATCGAGCACCTCGAAGAGCTTGTCGTAAAGCGCGCGGCCGTGGAGTTCGGGCGGCTGTTGGGACGCGCCACGCGCGCGCGTTCGCACGCGCAGCGTCGGCAAGACGTCTCTGTCCTGCAGCAGAACATTGAGCTCGCGGTGCAGCGCAGCGACCTGCTGTGTCGTGGCGCGCACGAGGCGCTCCATGATCGGGCGCCACAGCCCGTGTTCCGGCCACAGCTCGCGACCGACGTTGCCAAAGGCATCGCAAATGTAGTCCGCGCTCCATGGATTGTCGAAGCTGATGCCGCTAGGCGCCTCGCGCAGCAACGTGCGCACGCGCAGGTCGAGCGCGAAAGCCTCTTCCAGCGTCGCCTCACGCATGGCTAGCACTGCACTCTTCAGCGCGACCGTCGCAGTATGGGAACCGTGGTCGACCATGGCGAGCGCGACGGACTCGTCCCGCTCCCCGCGTGTGCGTAGCTTACCTTCGCGGCGCCTCTGGAACGTTTGCTTGAATTCGATGCTGAAGCGGGACACGAACTCCTCTCCCGTGCTGCGCACCGCATGGGACATGTCGCGTTCAAGCACGCTCGGCTTCGACGTCGCGTCATTACGATCTTGCGGTGTCGCCGCATGCAGATCCGCGAGCGCCGGCCGAATGGCGGCAGCAAGGCGCTTGTCCATCAGCGACAGGCATTCGCGCAGCAACAGATCGGCTTCGGCCGGATCCATGTCGCCCGAGCCCTCAACGTCCACGACAAGCTGCTTCTGCGCGGCTTGGGCAGAGGGGGAATCAGCATTCATTCAATATTTCCGAATCACCGGCCTCTCGTAAGTTCTGCGACAGCTTAAGCTTCGCGCGCCGGCCCTGCAAGGCGCGCAGGTTCGTGCGTCAGACCGGGCCGCCTTGAGGAGATTGCCGTCGGGGTCGATGCCGAAGCTTCGATCTTGATCTTGTCGACTGGGAATTGCCTGAGGTTGGACAATGAGGAACAACCTGCTCCAGAATTGTCTACTGCGCGCTTTGGCAGCAGTTGCATAACGAACAAGCAATGAGCCTTTCAATCCATGCCGGGATGGGGGCGACGCCTTACGAGGGGGGTGTTGCCTTTCGCGTGTGGGCTCCCTTCGCATCGAGCGTGTCCGTCGCGGGGACCTTCAACGGCTGGAGTCCGACAGCGGCGCCGCTCGGCCGGGACGGCGGCGGCTACTGGTCGGCCGATGTAGCAGGCGCCAACATTGGAGATCAATACAAGTTTGTTCTGACCAGTCCGTTTCGCTCGGCAGCGTTATGGAAGAATGATCCCTACGCGCGCTCGCTCACGAATTCGGTCGGCAACTCGATCATCGCCAGAGCGGATTACGGCTGGCAGACTCGCGGCTACTCGACCCCGCCCTGGAACGAGCTTGTCATCTATGAATTGCACGTCGGCAGCTTTCATTTCGACCCGAACAGCAGCAATGGGCGCGGCAACTTCGACAGCGTCATCGCCAAGCTGGGTTATCTGCGGGAACTCGGCATCAACGCCATCCAGCTGCTGCCCTCCGACGAGTTCCCCGGCGACATCTCATGGGGCTACAACCCGGCCTACATCTTCGCCATCGAGCAAAGTTATGGCGGGCCCGACGGGCTGTGTCGCCTCGTCGATGCGGCGCACGCGCGCGGGATCGCTGTCATCTATGACGTCGTCTATAACCATCTGGGACCGAGCGATCTCGATCTATGGCAGTTCGACGGTTGGAGCGAGAACGGCGGAGGTGGCATCTATTTCTATAACGACTGGCGGCGGCAGACACCCTGGGGCGATACGCGTCCGGATTATGGCCGCGGGGAAGTGCGCCAGTACCTCGGCGATAACGCTCTCTGGTGGCTCGAGCGGCATCATTGCGACGGCCTGAGGTGGGACGCGACGGGCTGGATACGCAATGTCTGGGGCAACAACGACGACCACGGCGCCGATCTTGGCGACGGTTGGAGCCTAATGCAGTGGATCAACTCGGAAATTCGCGCTCGTCAACCGTGGAAGATCACCATCGCGGAGGACATGCAGGACAACGCATCGATCACCCGCGCAACCGACGCCGGAGGAGCAGGCTTTGGCGCGCAATGGGCGGCAGGGTTCATGCACGCTGTTCGCGACACGATCATTGCTCGCGATGACGCGTCGCGAAACATGTTTGCAATTCGTGACTTCATTAACCAGCGGTATAACGCGGATGCCTTCGGGCGCGTCCTCTATACCGAGTCGCATGATGAAGTCGCGCAGTCGGCGGGGCAGGCTCGCGTACCGGAGTTGATCTGGCCGGGCAATGCCGATAGCTACTTTTCGCAAAAACGATCGACGCTTGGCGCCGCGCTGTTATTTACCGTTCCCGGCATTCCCATGATCTTCATGGGGCAGGAATTCCTGGAGTCGGGCGCCTGGTCGGATGCAAGTGAGCTCGATTGGTCGAAGAGCGATCGGTTCGAGGGCATCGGGACCTTCTACCGCGACCTGATTCGGCTGCGGCGCAATTGGTTCGACGCCACACGAGGCCTGAAGGCTCAGCACGTGAACGTGCACCACGTCAACGACGCCGACAAGCTTCTCGCATTTCACCGCTGGGATCAGGGAGGGCCGCGCGACGACGTGGTAGTGGTCGTCAATTTTTCCAACCGTGGCTACGACTCCTACGGGCTGGGGCTGCCAGCAGGCGGCCTCTGGCGCGTGCGGTTCAACGGTGACTGGCGCGGTTACAGCTCACTATTTTCCGACCACCGCAGCGATGATTTGTGGGCGTTGCCGCGCGGCTGCGACGATATGCCATGGTCCGGTGATATCGGCATCGGCCCTTACACCGCGATCATACTTTCGCAGGACGCGTGACATGCCCGTTCTTATCGGCGGCGCCAAGACTTGCAACGTTTTGAAGGCAGCGCGGACGCGCGTTAGCTAAACAGCATGCCCAGCAGGTGCAGCAACACGCCGACGCAACCCCCGACCAGCGTGCCATTGAGTCGGATGAACTGCAGATCTTTGCCAATCTCGAGCTCGATCTTTTCAGACACATCTTGCGCGTCCCAGCTCTTCACGACATCCGTGATAAGCAGCGAGATCTGGTGCCTGTGAGCGAGCATGAGCGTCTGCAGTGCTCCTAGCAGCCATTCGTTGAGCTTGTGATGCATCACTTCGTCCTTGACGAGTCCGAAGCCCAAGGCGTTTAGTAGTGATGAGGCAGTTTCGCGCAGCCGCGATTGATCGGACGCGACGTCGGCGAGGATTCGATTCTTGATGTCATTCCACAATGCGGCGTAATAAGGCTTGGTACGCAGGTGGTCGATGAT
>VBDA01000427.1 GCA_005883655.1 Betaproteobacteria bacterium
ACAGAATCAGCCGCCCCTCGGCATCGGTATTCAGGACTTCGATAGTCTGCCCCGACATGCTCTTGACGATATCGCCGGGCTTGGTGGCACGCCCGTTCGGCATGTTCTCGCAGGCCGGCACCAGACCGATGACGTTGATCTTGGCCTTGAGCTCGGCGATTGCGTAAAGGGTGCCGAAGACGCTCGCCGCTCCGCACATGTCGAATTTCATCTGATCCATGTCGAGGCCGGGCTTGAGCGAAATTCCGCCGCTATCGAACGTAATTCCCTTGCCGACGAGGATAAAGGGCTTTTGCTTCTTCCCGGCGCCCCAGTACTCGAGGACGATGAATTTCGGCGATTGATCGCTGCCGTTGGTCACCGAAAGGAACGAGCCCATCTTGAGCTCCTCGAGCTTTTCCCGGTCAAAAACCTCGCATTTGAACCCGAGCTCGTGCGCCAGCGCCTGCGCGCGCTCGGCGAGATGGGTGGGAGTACAGATATTGCCCGGCAGGTTGCCCAGGTCCCGCGCCAAATCCATCCCGCGGGCAATGGCAAGGCCGCGGGCTGCGGCCCCTTCGCCGGACGTCAGGTCGCTGCGCTGCGGTACCGACAAGGTCAGTTTACGCAACGGCCGGCGAACTTCCGCTGGCTGGCTTTTCATCTGATCGAACCGGTACACCGCTTCCATGGCCACGACCACCGCGTGCTCGACTCGCCATGCGACCTCGCGGCGCTTTACCTTTTCTTCGGTGATATAAACGACCGCCTCGTAGGAGCCGGTCTCGTTTAGGAGCCGCACAGCGGCGCGGATCGCGCCGCGAAACTCGCGCTCGCGAAAATCGCGCTCCTTGCCCAGTCCTACCAGGAGTACGCGGTCGGCGAGCGTGCCCTTGACGTTGTGCAGCAGGAGCGTGCTGCCGAGTTTTCCTTCCATGTCGCCGCGACGGATGATTTCGCCGATATAGCCGCCGGATGCACGGTCGATCAGATCCGCGGAAAGGCTGGGCTTGCGGTTGTCGAAGACACCGACCACCACGCAGGCGCTGCGCTGCTTCTCTGGGCTGCCGCTTTTTATGGTAAATTCCATCGCCGTTTTCCCAAACGTAAAATTTGCCTTTTGGCGGTACGATCCGCATTATCGGCAAATCAGTCCTAAAAAGTCAAAATATTTCCACCGTCATGGTGTTCCGCCGCAGCCTAGTGCGAGAGCTGACCGCGACCGCAATCGCGTTGTTTCTAGTTCTACTGGGCATCCTGTTCACCAATCTGGTACTGCGTCTGTTGGCCCGGGCGGCTGGGGGAACCGTTGCTCCGGAGGGCATTCTTGCCCTTTTGGGATTCAATGCCCTGTTCTACTTCAACATCCTGCTCTCGGTCGCACTTTTAGGGACTGTAGTGCTCACTTTGTCACGCTGGTATCGCGACAGCGAGATGATCGTCTGGTTCACCTCGGGCCAGGGTCTGACGGCTTGGCTGAAGCCCATTCTCTGGTTCGCGAGCCCGTTCCTGCTCGCGATCGCCGTGCTCTCCCTCTGGCTCTCGCCGTGGGCGGAACAGCGTCGCCTCGAGTACGAACGCCAGCTCGAGTCGCGCGAAGAACTGTCGCTCCTGGCGCCGGGACTGTTCAAGGAGTTTCAGCGGGCCAAATTGGTCGTGTTCATCGAAAGCATCAACTCCTTCGACGGAACGATCCGCAATATTTTTCTGCATTCGATCGATAGCGAGAAGGACACCACCACGGTTGCGCGTTCCGGGCGGCTGGAAGACAAATCCAACGGCGACCGTTTTATCGTGCTCGAAGACGGACGTCGCTACGAGGGCAACGCGGGCACCACTGATTTCCGCAGCGCCGAGTTCGGCCACCTCGGCCGGAGAATCGAGCCGGCCGAGGCCCGGACGCTCCCCGCGTCGCTCAAGGCGGTTCCCACCGCATTGCTGATCGTGGGCGGCGGTGCGACCGAGCGCGCCGAGCTCTTCTGGCGAATCTCGGTACCGATCAGCGCGTTCCTGCTGGTGCTATTGGCCATCCCGCTTTCCTATGTCAATCCGCGGGTAGGACGCTCATTCAACCTGCTCGCGGCGGTGTTTGCCTACATGCTCTACTTCAACTGCTTGAACATCGTCCAAAGCTTCGTCGCCCAGGGCCGATTGTCATTCGTGGCGGGGCTTCTGTTGATTCACACCACCGCCGCAAGCGTCGTCGTCGCACTGTTTTACCGACGGCTTTCGGTTTTTGGATGGTTTTCGCGGCGGCGACCGGCATGAAGACGCTCAATCGCTATATCGGACGGGAAGTTCTTTACTCGACGCTACTGATTTTTGTCGCGCTGCTGATGCTCTTTGCATTGTTCGATCTGATTCACGAGCTCGGGAACGTCGGCAAGGAAGGCTACACGCTTGGCCGAGGCCTGCTTTATGTGGGCTTGAGCCTGCCGGGCCACGTCTACGAGCTGATGCCGACCGCTGCGCTGATCGGGACCCTTTTTGCGATCGCTCAGCTGGTCGGCAATTCGGAATACACGGTCATGCGCACTTCGGGCGCTTCGCTGACGCAGATTACCGTCGCCATTTTGCGCGTCGGCATCCCGCTCGCGATCGCCACCTTTCTCGCCGGTGAGTTCTTTGCCCCGCCCGCGGAACGGCTGGCGCAACAGGTGCGTATACAGGCACAGGATCAGGCCACACGCATCGTGGCCCAGCAGTTCCAGTCAGGTTTCTGGTTCCGGCAGCAGCTGCCGCAGTCGACCTTCGTGAATATCAAGAGCGTGGTGGACGATTCCGGCAACGCCAAGCTTATCGGCATACGCGTGTACGAGTTCGATTCCGACCTGCGGCTGAAGGCGCTGCGAGTCGCGGACACCGGAACCTTCACCAATGATGGCCGGTGGTTGCTCAAGAACGTGCAGACGTCACTTGGGAAACGGTGCTCAAACCTTCCATTCTGACCGTCTACCAAGTCGCGCCGGAAAAGCTTGAGATGACGTCGCTCTACGACAACATACGCGTGCTCGGCAACAACCAGCAGAAGACCTCGCGCTTCGAAATTGCCCTCTGGAACAAGGTCTTCTATCCCGCTGCCGTGTTGGTGATGATGGTTTTGGCGCTTCCCTTCGCCTATTTCCAGCGCCGCGCGGGCGGGGTGGGCTTTCGCGTTTTCGCGGGCACGATGCTCGGGCTGGTGTTCTTCCTTCTTGGCCGCCTCTTTTCATATTTGGGCGTGATCAACGACTGGCCCCCCTTGTTTTCTGCAGCATTCCCCGTTGCCGCTTTTGTCGTCTTTGCCGTCGGGATGCTGTGGTGGCTGGAGCGACGCTGAGCTTGGCGACCGTCGCGCATCGCCAGAGCGATCCGGACCGAAACTCGTTTTTGGCGCGATATAAACAAAAATCCCCGCCAGGGCGGGGATTTCGTTGCTGCGCGCGATCTTGTCTCGAAGGTGCTTTTACGCCGGCGGGAGAATGCTGACGATCGTCCGCTTTTCGGATCCCTTGACGGTAAAAGCAACCTTGCCGTCGACGAGCGCGAACAGCGTGTGGTCCTTGCCCATACCGACGTTAGTCCCCGCATGTAACTTCGTGCCACGCTGGCGAACGATGATGGCGCCTGCGGTAATCGCTTCCCCTCCGTAGGCCTTCACCCCGAGCCTCTTGGACTGAGAATCGCGGCCATTGCGCGAGCTGCCGCCTGCTTTTTTGTGTGCCATAAATATTTCCCTCGCTTTGCCTTGGGCGAATCGAGCCTAGCCGACGATGCCGTCGATTTTCAGCTCGGTGTAGCCTTGCCGATGACCCTGGTGTTTTTGATAATGCTTGCGCCGGCGCATCTTGAAGATGGTGACTTTGTCGCCGCGCCCGTGCGCGAGGACGGTTGCTTTGACACTTGCTCCGGCAACCACGGGCTGTCCCAGACGCACGCTTGCGCCGTCTCCGACCATCAATACCTGATCGAGAACCACTTCCGCGCCCACATCGGCGCGTATCTGTTCGATCTTGAGTTTTTCGCCGGGGGCAACCTTGTATTGCTTGCCGCCGGTCCTTATGACCGCGTACATAGGAACTCCAAAAAGGGATGCTACGAAAAAAGACCGCTATTTTAAGACCTTACGGTCATGATGTCAAAGGCTGCGCCGCTTCCGAAGATGCCGGACCGGCATCGGGTAAAATGCCACTCTGCTCCCATTGTCACACAACGCGTCTCCGTCGTTTTCGCGGAGAGTCGCGTCCCAAGTCAAAAGATTTGCCCGCCTCCGTGACAATTCTCCTGCTGCAGCCGATTCTGTCCAACGACATGGAGGCAGTCGATCGCGTGCTACGCGAAGCCTTGCACTCAGACGTTCCGCTGATCCGCCAAGTCGGTGAATATATCATCGCCGGCGGCGGCAAGAGGCTTCGGCCGGCGCTCCTTCTGCTCACTGCTCAGGCGTGCGGGTACCGTGGAACGCACCATCACACGCTGGCAGCAGTGGTGGAAATCATCCACACTGCGACCTTGCTCCACGACGACGTAGTCGACGAATCCTCCCTTCGCCGTGGGCACGCAACCGCCAACGCCATGTTCGGCAACGCGGCAAGCGTCCTGGTCGGCGATTTTCTTTACTCGCGCGCGTTTCAGCTGATGGTGACGACGGGCAGTGTTACGGTGCTGAAGATCTTCTCCGACGCGACCAATGTCATCGCCGAAGGAGAAGTGCTGCAACTGCTCAACTCAGGCGATCCCGACTTGGACGAGGACCGGTACCTCGCCGTTATCCGGCGGAAGACGGCCAAGCTGTTCGAAGCCGCGGCGCAGCTCGGCGCGGTGCTGGGGCATGCCGGACCCGAGCTCGAAGACGCCCTGGCGCGGTATGGCATGCACCTGGGTACTGCGTTCCAGCTCATCGATGACGTGCTCGATTACACCGGTGACCATGCTGCCATGGGGAAAAACCCCGGCGACGACCTGGCCGCGGGCAAACCCACTCTGCCCTTCATCCGTGCACTTGAAAAAGGAACGCCGGATGAGGTTGCCTTTCTCCGCAGCGCGCTCGAGGACCGCAATCTCGATGAATTCGCGGCGGTACTCTCCATCCTTCAGCGGACGGGTGCGCTCGATCACGCACGGACCTGCGCCGAGACCGAAAGCACGTTGGCGGCCGAATGTCTGACCATACTTGGTCCTACGAGCTACCGCGAAGTTCTGCTAGAATTGGCCGCTTTTGCGGTGGCGCGCAGCTTCTAGTTTTCGCGTCGCTGGCGACCCTTTCACGGTCGCTGCAAATCGTCGGGGTGTAGCTTAGCCTGGTAGAGCGCTACGTTCGGGACGTAGAGGTCGGAGGTTCAAATCCTCTCACCCCGACCACCCTCCCGCTGGTCGATTCCGGTTTGTCCACACGACGCGCTGTCGGTCGCATTTTTCACTGTCGCGAAACAAGCGCGGGCCATTACGGCATCCGCTGAGGCTAACACCGGAGCGTTTGTAACCTGATGTTGCAACTCGCATCGCGATGATCCGAACGTCGACAGACAAGGGCGCAGCGCGCTAGAATCCGCATCTCAAGTTTCGTCCGCCACCGCGCCGCACGCCGGCGCAGCCATCTCCGGAGTCATTATGCGTATGTTTCGTCTTTCGCTTGCGGCGCTGTGTATGGTCTCGCTCGTGCTAACCGGCTGCTCCAAGGGTGGGAGCAGCAACAGCAATGCGCAGTTGCGGATTCTCAACGCTTTCTCGGAAGCGCCCGCGCTCAACGTCAGCGTCGCATCGACACCGGTTGTGTCGGGGCTGCCTTTTCAGGGATTGACCCAGTACACCAGCGTCAGCAGCGGGACTCCATTGATTACCGTGGGAGTCTCGGGTGCGTCTACGACTTTGATCAACACGATGTATAACGTCAGTCCCGGCACCAATTACACCTTCATCGTCTATGGGCCCCTTACCGGCGTAGGCGCGATTCTCGGCAACGATGCTTTCAATGACCCTGGCAACGGTTTTTTTTCGCTGCGGGTCGTCAATGCCGCTCCCGGTTCGAGCGCGGTTGACGTCTACCTCACGGCGCCTGGCGCCGACCTGGCCTCGAGTGCTCCGAGGCTCATCAATATCTCCTATGGCGTGACCAGCGCGTTCAGCCCGATTCCCATCGGCACAAGTTTCGAAATCCGGGTCACGACAACCGGCACCAAAGACGTTCTTTTCGATTCAACCGCGAAAACCTTCGCCGAACATTCGGCCACCGACTTGGTGGTCTTTAGCAAGGGCAGCGGAAAGCTGGTCAATGTGGCGCTTCTGAATCACGACAGCTCGGGGACCGGCGCGATCGTCGACAACCTGCTCACGCAGTACAAGATAATCAATGCCTCGCTGGTGCCTTCGCCACTGAACATTTTTGTGGATGGCTCTCTTCAACTGTCGAACGTTCCCTATACCGGTGTCTCCAATTACCAAAAGACCTCGTCGGGAACCCACACCTTCCGCATCGAAGCTACGTCGACTCCGGGCGCGTCGCTGTTGACGCTCTCACAGACGCTGGCGCCTGCGACCGACACGTCGATCGCGCTGAATGGAACCGCCGGAGCACTGGCCGCGCTGGTGCTGCAGGACGACAATATCCCGCCGCCAGTCGGGACCGCAGGGGTGCGGATTGTCAATGAATCCGCTGCCGGCACCGCGTTCGATGTGTTCGTCAACTTCAGCAAGCAGGTATCCGCTCTCGCCGTGAATTCCGCGTCGCCGTACTTGAATTTCAACGCCGCCGCGAACACGGGGACAGCCTACGAGTTCGATTTCAACGTTACCGGGACGACGACAGCGGTCCTCAAGCTGACCGGCGTAGTGCTTACCTCGGGTCACAAGTACACGATCTACATCGCCGGTCCGGGCACCGCGCTGCAGGGCATCGTCACTCAGGATCTCTGATCCTTCCGTCGATTGCCGGGTAACGGTACAGGATCGATCCCGAATCATGCGCATGCACCGTGTCCTGCTCGGCGCGTTCTGGCTGTCGCTAGTGGCCATTGCTATGACTGCCTGCAACTCGGGCAAGGGCGTGACCGATCCCGCGGTCCAGTTCGCAATGTTGCGCATCGTAAACCTGATTCCGGATGCGAGCGGCCCTCTCAATGTGACCATCGACGGCCATAACTTCGTCTCCGGGCTCAACTTCGAAGGGGTGACCCAGTACCAGCAAATCGACAGCGGCACACGAGCGATTCAGGTGAGTGTTGCCGGCGGCGCCAGCAACATTATCACCACCTCTCTCAGTTTCACCGGAATAACCAATTACACGCTCATCATTTATGGGCCCGTCGCAGCGGCGACTAATGCTGTGATCAGCGATGCCACCATCGATCCGGGTGCCGGCAACTTCAATCTGCGGGCGATCAACGCGGCCACCGGAGTGGCTGCGGTCGACGTCTACGTCACCGCGCCGGGTGCAAATCTCGACGCGGCTGCGCCGAACATTGCCGGCGTGAGCCTGAGCGCGGCCAGCGCATTTGTGACCTTGCCCGCAGGTAATGTCGAAATCCGCATTACGCCTGCCAGCACCAAGGAAGTCATTTACGATTCGGCGGCGCGATCGCTGGCCGAGCACAGCAACGTCGAAGCCCTCATTTATACCCGCACGAGCGGCAGGCTCGTCGGCGTGACGCTGCTGAACATCGACAGCACCGGCACCAGTAGCACCAGCCCCAATCTGCTGGCCCAGTTCAAAGTCATCAACGGCTCTTCGGTGCCTTCGCCGCTGAACGTATTCGTCAATCAGAACCTGCTGCTTTCGAACATTCCCTTTGCCGGTGCCTCGAGTTATCAGAGGACCTTCGCCGGCTCTCCGACACTTTCGATTGAAGCCACCGCGACCCCCGGAGCGGCCCTGCTCACGCTTATGCCCACGTTCGGTCCCGGAACCGATTCGTCGATCCTGCTCACTGGCCCTGCGGGCGCGCTGCAGGCGCTGGTCTTGAGCGACAACAATCTGCCCCCAGTGTCGAATCGCGCCCGTGTCCGACTCGTGAACGGGAGCACCGACGTTTCGGCGCTCGACGTCTATGTCAATTTCAGCAAGCTTGTCTCGAGTTTGGCGATGAACGCCGCCATGTCGGGCCTCGAATTCGTCGCGGACCCGGTCGCGGGAACGACTTACGAGTTCGACTTCAACGTCGCGGGAACCAGTCAGTCCAGTCTCAAGATGCCCGGAGTCGCTCTTTTCGGCGGCAAGACCTACACCATCTACGTCGTAGGTCCTCAGGCAGCGCTTTCCGGCGTCTTTACCGGCGACAACTGATGACGACTTAAGGCATGTGTATGGAGTCATTGTCGCGCGCGACAATACGACTGCACCTGTTGATGGCGGAATCGGCAACGAAATTCGTGCCTTTGCAGCGAGTCGGAATTCTCGAACAAAGTCGGACGTCGTGATCGGCAAGCCGGCGCTTATAATGCCGGCGATGAACGCGCCCACGTTGCCCTCCGAGGCGCCGCTGTCGGCCCATACCCCGATGATGCAACAGTACCTTCGGGTGAAGGCTGAGCATCCCGACAAGCTCGTGTTCTACCGCATGGGCGATTTCTACGAGCTGTTCTACGGCGACGCGCAGCGCGCGGCGCCGCTCCTCGACATCACGCTGACTGCGCGCGGCCAATCCGCCGGCAGCCCTATTCCGATGGCGGGTGTGCCGTATCACGCGGTCGACCAGTATCTGGCGAAGCTCGTCCGCCGCGGCGAATCGGTTGCGATCTGCGAGCAGATCGGTGATCCGGCAACGTCGAAGGGTCCCGTCGAGCGCCGCGTCACCCGCA
>VBDA01000619.1 GCA_005883655.1 Betaproteobacteria bacterium
CGATGCGATCCGACAACTTGATGGCCTCATCGATGCTATGGGTGACGAAGATCACCGTCTTCGGCTCGCGCTGCCAGATTTTCAGCAGCTCGTCCTGCATGTACTCGCGCGTCTGTACGTCGAGCGAGGCGAAGGGCTCGTCCATGAGCAGTATGGTGGGGTTGACGGCCAGCGCACGTGCGATGCTGACCCGCTGGCGCATGCCCCCGGAGAGCTCCCGCGGGTAGCGCGATTCGAATCCGCGTAAGCCCACGAGCCCGATGTAATGGTCGAACAGCCTGTTCTGCTCGTCTACGGGCAGGCGCTTGCGCTTTAAACCATAGCGGATGTTCTGGCTCACGGTATACCAGGGGAAAAGCGCGTATTCCTGGAAAACCACCGCCCGCTCCCAGCCTGGCGCGGTAATCAGCTGGCCGCCAACCCTGAGCTCGCCACGCGTCGGCTGCTCGAAACCGGCGAGCAGATTGAGCAAGGTGGTCTTGCCGCAGCCGCTTGGGCCCACGATCGAAAAGAACTCGTTCTGCTCGACCTGGAAATTGACGTCGTGGAGAGCGAGCAGCGGCTCGCCCTTGATGGAGATGTGCACCTTGCTGACATTGGTGACGCTCACCTGCGACACCGCTATTGTCCCTTGTGCCAGGGCATGATCAGGAGTGCGGCCTTGCGCATGATGAAGTCGAGCACCAGGCCCAGCACGCCGATGAGGACCATGCCGAGCAGAATATAATCGCTGCGGAAGAGCGTCCTGGCGTTGTTGATCATGTAGCCCAGTCCGCTCGGCGCTGCCACCAGCTCGCCCGCCACCAATGCCATCCAACCTATCCCTAAGCCGACGCGCACGCCGGTGAAGATATTGGGCAGCGCACCGGGCAGGACAACCGTGCTGAAAAGCTCGCGCGGACGTGCCCCCAGACTCAAGCCCGCCCGCACAAGGTAGGTGTCGGCATCGCGCGCGCCGGCCATCGAATTGAGCACGATGGGAAAGAAGGCCGCGAGGAAAATGATGTAGACGATCTGCGTATCGCCGATGCCGAACCAGAGAATGCTCAACGGAATCCAGGCGAGCGGCGGAATCGGCCGGATGAATTCGAGCAGCGGATCCACCGCCGATCGAAAGCGCGGGAACCATCCCATCGCGAGTCCGAGCGGCACGCCTATCGCGCTTGCCGTGCCCACGGCAAGCAGGACGCGATAAAGGCTGTCGACGATGTGCGTCATCAGGACGCCACGCCCAATCAAGTCCATGGCGGCGGAGAACACCGCCGTCGGCGGCGGCAGCATGACGTCGAGCTGCGGATTGAAGCGCACCCCGAACACACTGATGCATTCCCAGACAACGACAAAGACCACAAGCAGCCAGAAGTGCCGGATTTGCGCCAGGAACCGGCGCCAGGCAGCTGGCGGCGCGGGCACCATCGATGCCGCCAATTCCGCCATGGCGCGAGGATCCGCGACAACCCGTCGCGGCGCGGCCGCCGGCATACCGGTGGGTTTCGCGTCGGCACCCGCGCCCTGCGCCTGCGCGGTCTCGCCGAGTTCTTCCGGCGTCTGTGGGGGAAGAACGCGATCGGCTCATTGCACGGTCTCACCCATCGCTTGGGTCGTGCTCATGTCGGCGTGTAGGTCTTGCCCATGAAGGTCCAGGGCTTGGTCAACTCGCCGCGTTCCGGGAACGGCGCCGGGCCGGTAAGGATTTCCGCGGCGTATGGCTTGTAGGGCAGATTGCCCACCCCGCCGAAATCTTTCGGCAGGATCGGTGGCCGATCCGGCACCTTCCAGCCAAGCTTGTTGAAAGTAGCCGCCATATAGCTCGTCTTGCGTACGGCTTGCCAGTCGGCGCCGGTCACCTTGTTCTTCGAAGCGCCGGTGGAAAATGCCCACTCGCTGATGCGCGACTCTTCCTTCGGCCACAATCCGTTCGGATCGTCGAACGGGTAGTACACAGTCGGCTTGGGCCAGAATAGATAGCGCTCGCTCATCTTCTGGATCAGATCCTTGCTGAGCCGCCCGTACGCCGGTTGCGCCATGAGCGAGGCAATCGCCTTGTCGGGATTGGCTTTTGCCCAAAGCACTGCCTCCATGAAAGCGTCGGTCATCAACTGCGCGACGTCGGGCGCGTTCTCCTCGATCTCCAAACGCGTGTAGTAGTAGCCGCTGTAGATGTAGTACGGATTCAGTGTTTCCAGCAAACGCGTCGATTTCAGCACTTCGGTCGAGTAGGAGACATGCGGCTCCCAGATCGTATACACGTCGATGCCCTTCGGACCGGTAGCCAGATCGCCGGGAGGCGTGCTGCGCAATGTGAAGTCCTGGTTTTCCTTGAGATCGAGATAAGCCGCCGCCGCGATGAAGCCGAAGTGATTGGTGGAGCCCGTGGTCGTGCCAACCACAGCGGGACGCTTCAGCACTTTCTGATCCTTGAGATCGGAGAGGCTCTTCAGTGGCGAATCCAGCGGCACTGTCGCCGCATGGGTGATGCCCGGCGAATGCACGGCGAGCGCCCGCGTCGGAACCTTGTTGCTGAGAAGCGCCAGCACGCCCAGCGCACCGGTGCTGGCGAGTTGGATTCGTCCCGGAATGAATGCTTCGTTCGAAAAGCCGGCCGCGACGAAGCTTTGCCATTTGACCTCGATGCCGCGCTTTTCCAGCAGCTTCTCCTGCTGCAGGGTGTTGTTGATCATCTCCTCGCCCGACCAGACGACGACCCACCCGGCGTTGATCGGCCACCAGCCCTTGCTCTCCAGCCATTGCTTGGACTTGGGGGAGATCTGGTCGTACGGCTGCGGCCAGCCCCACTCGGTGAACTTCTGGCCGCTCTGCGCGTGTGCGCCGTCGGAGCTCGCGAGATCGCCCAGC
>VBDA01000428.1:0-7121 GCA_005883655.1 Betaproteobacteria bacterium
AGTAAGCAACGTGAGCTGGGCCATCGTGTCGCTGTCCTTCTTCGCCGGGGCATTCAACGTGGAGATCTTCCGCTCAGGCGTCGAGGCGGTGCCCCGAACAACGATCGAGGCTGCCGAATCGCTGGGATTCAGCCGACTGCGCACATACCTTTTCATCGTGTTCCCGCTGGCTTTTCGCATCAGCCTGCCGGCGCTCAACAACAACCTGGTGAATCTGGTCAAGACGACCACGCTGGCCTACGCGATCGCCGTTCCGGAAATGCTCTACATGTCGAGCCAGATCTGGTCGGACGAGCTCAACGTTCCCGAAATGATGAACGTGTTATTGATCTGCTATTTCGCCTTGGTGGGAGTGCTCGTTTACGCCATGCACCGGTGGGAGCGTGCGATCAGGGTGCCGGGGTTCGGGCTATGAGCACCGCGTACGCCGCAAACGTGGGGGTCCCATGAGCACCGCCGGACCGTCCCAAGGTGCGAATTGCGCCCCCTCGGGGGGCAGCGCCGCGGCGTACGCCGCAAGCGTGGGGGTCTTATGAGCCGATTGCGCTGGAACGATCCGCTCCCGCAAGCGACGGACTTGCCGGTCCTCCTCCCGGCGGCCGCGCGACTTGCGCGCAACTCGGCTGCCCAGCGCGCGACCGACGCTTTCAGCTTGCACTTGCTTCCCGCGCACGGGGTGGCGCTGCTGGTGCTGTTCCTGATCGGTTGCGGATGGGCCGAGGCGCAAGTGCAGCCGGGGCAGCCGTCGATCCTGGCAACGCTCTGGAAGTGGACGCCGGTGCTGCTGCGCGGCTTCCTGTTCAACCTCGCTATCAGCGCCGTCGCCATGGCAGCGGGCACCATCGTCGGGCTGTTCCTCGGCTTCGCGCAGATTTCGCTGCTGCCGCCGGTTAGAAAAGGGGCGTGGCTCACCACCCATTTCTTTCGCAACGCGCCCTGGCTGGTGCTGCTCTTCTACTGCATGTTCCTGCTGCCGTTTCAGGTGACGGCCTTCGGCATGACGATTCCGATACCCGACTGGATCAAGGCCACACTTGGCCTGTCGCTGCCCGTAATGGCAAACGTGTCGGAAATTGTCCGCGGCGCCATCCAGTCGATTCCCACTACGCAATGGGAATCCGCCGCGTCGCTCGCCTTCAACCGCCGGCAGACGCTGTGGATGATCATTTTCCCCCAATGCATCAAGCGCATGCTGCCGCCATGGATGAACCTGTATGCGATTCTCACCATGGCGACAGTGCTGACGTCGATCGTCGGCGTCAATGAAATGATGGGGCTGACCCGGCAGGCATTGAGTGCGGAGAACCGATCCGGCCTGCTGCTCGCGTTCTACAGCTATGTCCTGTTCTGGTTTTTCCTGTATTGCTATCCGATCGCGCGCTGGACCGTGCGTCTGGAAGCGCGCTACGCCGTCAACGATTGAGAGCCCCAGTGTCTGAAATGTCTGCGGCCAGCGCCGAACCCATTGTCGATATCCGCGACGTCCACCAGTCGTTCGGCAAGGTCGAAGTGTTGAAGGGGATTTCACTTTCGGTTCCCAAAGGCGGCGTCGTCTGCATTATCGGGCCCTCAGGCTCCGGCAAGTCGACTCTCCTTCGCTGCATCAATGGTCTCGTGCCGATCGACCAGGGCAGCATTCGCGTGGCGGATTTCTACGTTCACAAGCTTGTGACCGACCAGGAGAAGATCGCGCTGCGCAAGGAAGTGTCGATCATCTTTCAGCAATACAATCTGTTCCCGCACAAGACCGCGCTGGAGAATGTGATGATGGCGCCGGTCCACGTCCTCAAGGAGAACAAGGACGAAGTGCGCGTGCGGGCTGTCGTGCTGCTCAAGAAGGTCGGGCTGTCCGCCAAGGCGGACGTCTATCCGGGCGAACTCTCGGGCGGCCAGCAGCAACGTGTCGCGATCGCGCGCTCGCTGGCGATGCGGCCCGAAGTCATGCTGTTCGACGAAGTGACCGCTGCCCTCGATCCGGAGACCGTCAAGGAGGTCCTCAATACGATTCGCGAGCTCGCGCAGGAAGGGATGACCTGCATGCTGGTCACTCACGAGATGCGCTTCGCGAGGGAGCTCGCGGACGTCGTTTATTTCACCGACGGCGGCGTGATAGTCGAATCCGGGCCACCGGCGGAACTGTTCGACCGTCCGGTCAAGGAAAGGACGCGCGCCTTCCTGTCACAGATTCTTTAGCGCGGCTCCACTCCACCAACCATCGCCATGCGCTATTCGATTTTCTCCCTCGCTCGTAATGCGTTGAGCTATCACGAGCACTGGCCGCTCGCCTGGCGCAGCCCGGCGCCCAAGGCGCGCTACGACGCGATCATCATCGGCGGTGGCGGCCATGGCCTCGCGACCGCGTACTACCTCGCCAAGGAGCATGCCTTAAGTAACATCGCGGTGCTCGAGAAAAGCTGGCTGGGCGGCGGCAACACCGGACGCAACACGACGATCGTCCGCTCGAACTATCACCTCGACCCCAACGCGCATTTCTACGAATTCTCGCTCAAGCTGTGGGAAAGTCTGTCGCAGGAGCTCAACTTCAATGTGATGTACAGCGCGCGCGGTGTGCTGAACCTGGTCCATTCTCCGGCCGATATGGATGCCTCGATCCGCCGCGGCAATGCCATGCGGCTCAACGGCATCGATGCGAAGTTTCTGACGCGCGACGAGATCGCGCGCTGGATCCCCAATCTCGACTGCTCGCCCGAGGCGCGGTTTCCGATTCATGGCGGCTTGCTCCAGCCACGCGGGGGAACGGTGCGACATGATGCAGTGGCATGGGGTTATGCGCGTGCGGCCGACGCGCTTGGCGTCGACGTCATCCAGCAATGCGAAGTGACGGGAATCCGCATCGACAGGGGCGCGATTCAGGGCGTCGAGACGACGCAGGGGTTTATCACTACGACCAAGCTCGGCATCGCGGTCGCGGGACATTCCGGCCACGTCGCCGCCATGGCGGGCTTGCGGCTGCCGATCGAATCGCACGTGCTGCAGGCAATGGTTTCGGAGCCGGTCAAACCGGTGCTCAATACCGTCGTGACGTCGGGGGCCGTGCACTTCTACATCAGCCAGTCCGACAAGGGCGAGCTGGTGATGGGCGGCGACCTGGACTTCTACAACTCGTATGCGCAACGCGGCAACCTGCCGGCGATCGAGCTCGTGGTGTCCGCATGCCTCGCGTTATTTCCAAGCTTCGGACGCTTGAAGCTGATGCGCACCTGGGGCGGCATCATGGACATGACCATGGATGGCAGCCCGATCATCGCCAAGCTGCCGGTCAAGGGACTCACCATGAGCGGAGGCTGGTGCTACGGCGGCTTCAAGGCCACACCCGCCTCAGGGTGGCTCCACGCGTACACCATCGCTCGCGATGAGCCGCATCCGCTCAACGCCGCTTTCACGCTGGAGCGGTTTGCGGAGGGCGGAATGATCGACGAGAAAGGCGCGGGTCCCTACGCATGGGCGCACTAACATGCTGTTGATCCCCTGCCCCTGGTGCGGCCCGCGCAATCAGCTCGAATTCACCTATGGCGGCGATGCGACGGTAAAGCGTCCATTGCCTGACGCACCGATGAAAACATGGCTGGAGTTTGTCTACCTCCGCGACAATCCGCGCGGGCCGCACCAGGAGCTGTGGCACCACAGCGCGGGCTGCCGACAGTGGTTCAAGGTGCTGCGAGATACGCAAACGCACGACATTCTCGCCAGCGGGCGCGCGGACGAAGCCTTGCCCGGGGCAACCGCGTGACCCAGGCCTTTCGGCTCCCGACCGGCGGCATTATCGATCGCTCACGGCCGTTGCGATTCGAGTTCGACGGCACCGCGTACGAAGGCTACGCCGGAGACACGCTGGCCTCCGCGCTTCTCGCCAATGGTGTGCATCTGGTCGCCCGCAGCTTCAAGTATCACCGCCCGCGCGGCATTCTTTGCTCGGGCAGTGACGAGCCGAATGCCTTGCTCCAGCTTGACCGCGGAGCGCGCACCGAACCCAACGTACGCGCTACGACGCAGGAGTTGTTCGACGGTCTCATCGCCGCCAGCCAGAACCGCTGGCCGTCGCTTCGCTTCGATGTCGGGGCCATCAACAACGCCTTGTCGCGCCTGCTGCCGGCAGGTTTCTACTACAAGACCTTCATGTGGCCGCCGACGCCGCGCTGGTGGCTGCGCTACGAACACTTCATCCGGCGCGCCGCGGGGATAGGTCGTTCCGCCACTGCGCCGGACCCCGACCGCTACGAGCATCAATACGCGCATTGCGACGTGCTGGTGATCGGCGGCGGACCGGCAGGGCTCGCTGCGGCACGCGCAGCGGCGCACGCCGGTGCGCGCGTCATCGTCTGCGACGAGAACCCGGCCTTCGGCGGCGACTTGCGCGGCATGAATGACGACAGCGCGAACATCGACGGCAAGGCGTGTGCGACGTGGATCGACGAGGCCGTTCGCGATCTTTCCGACAGCGCCGACGTGACGCTCCTTACACGCACGACCGCGTTCGGATACTACGATGGCAATCTCGTGGCCTTAAGCGAACGCGTCGCCGACCATCTCGCGGCGCCGCTCGCGCACATGCCGCGGCAACGGATGTGGAAAGTTCGCGCCGGGACGGTGGTGCTGGCAAGCGGCGCGCACGAGCGTGGCATCGCCTACGCCGGCAACGATCTTCCCGGCACCTTGCTCGCGGGCGCGGCACGGACGTATATCGACCGTCATGCCGTGAGACCCGGGAGCCGTGCCGTCGTGTTCACCAACAACGATAGCGCGTACGCGGCCGCATTGTCCCTCTCGCGCGCCGGGATTGCGATCGGCGCCATCGTCGACGCGCGCGAGGACAGTGAACTTACTGGGGCGCTCGCAGTTCGCGCACGCGAGCACGGGATTCGAATCGTCTCAGGCTCGATGGTGCCTGCCGCGCACGGGAGCAAGCGCGTCACGGCGGTCGACATCGAATCCCTTTCCGGCGGACGCGGCACGCGTGTCGACTGCGACCTGGTTTGCGTGTCGGGCGGCTGGAATCCCGCGGTGCATCTGTTTTCCCAGGCACGCGGGAGCTTGCGCTACGATGAATCGCTGGCCGCATTCGTGCCCGAGCGCTCGCCGCTGGCGATCGTGGCCGCCGGTGGCGTGAACGGATGTTCCGATGTGGGCGGCGCGCTGGCGGACGGTCATGCTGCCGGTCTCAACGCGGCGGCGAAGGCTGGTTTTCGTGGACCCGCTTCGTATGCCGCACCGCATGCCGAGCCCGTTGCGCCCGGGCGATTGCGCCCGCTCTGGAGCGTTCCCGCGCGAGACAGGAGCGGCAAGAGATTTGTCGACCTGCAGAACGACGTCACCGTGAGCGACATCGCGCTCGCCGTGCGCGAGGGCTACGAGTCGGTCGAGCATCTCAAGCGCTACACCACGCTGGGGATGGGCACCGACCAGGGCAAGACCAGCAATATCGTCGGCCTCGCGCTCCTCGCCGAGCAGCTTCATCGGCCGATTTCCGCGGTCGGTACCACGACTTTCCGCCCGCCCTACACCCCCGTCACCCTCGGCGCCTATCCGGGCGAGGAAGCCGGTGCGCATCTCGAGCCGACACGCTACTCTGCGATGCACGACTGGCACGTCGCGCATGGCGCGCGCTTCATCAACGCGGGACTGTGGAGGCGTGCGCACTCGTACCCGCGCGCCGGGGAGACGCCAGACGACGCTGCGAACCGCGAGGCGAAAAACGTGCGCACCAACGTTGGCCTGGTCGACGTCTCGACGCTGGGCAAGATCGAGCTGCAAGGAAACGATGTCGCCGAATTCCTGAATCGGGTGTACATCAACCGCTGGGACACCCTCGCCGTCGGCCGCTGCCGCTACGGCGTGATGCTGCGCGACGACGGCATGGTGCTCGATGACGGCACGACATCGCGGCTCGCGGACTCACACTATCTCATGACCACCACCACGGTGAACGCGGTGGAGGTGATGCAGCACCTGGAGGCTTTGCTGCAGATCGATTGGCCGGAATTGGACGTATACCTTACCTCGGTCACCGAGCAATGGTCGGCGGCGGCGCTGTCCGGTCCCAAGGCGCGCGAAGTCCTCGCCGCGGTCGTCGACATCGACGTATCGAATGCCGCATTCCCGTTTCTCGCCGTCGGCACATGCACCGTGCGCGGCGCGGCAGGACCGATGCCGGCACGATTGTTCCGGATGAGCTACTCCGGCGAGCTTGCCTATGAGATCCACGTGCCGGCGGATCGCGGACGCGCAACGTGGGAAGCACTCCTGGCCGCTGGCGCGCGCTACGGGATCATGCCCTACGGCACCGAGGCCATGAGCACGCTGCGCATCGAAAAAGGCCACGTCGTGATCGGCCCCGAGGCCGATGGACGCACGACGGCGGACGATCTCGGCATGGGCAAGCTCGTCAACGCAGCGAAATGGTGCGTCGGCAAACCGCTGCTGTCGCGCCCCGCGCTCATCGCGCCCGATCGCTGGCAGCTGGTCGGTCTCACCGCGCTCGATGGTGCCGTGATGCCGCGCGGTGCGAAAATCGTCGCCGACCCCGATCATGCGCTGCCCAACCCGATGCTCGGGCACGTGACGTCGTGGTGCTGGAGTCCCAACCTGGAGAGCTGGATCGCGCTGGCGCTCGTCGCCAACGGTCGAGCGCGGCACGGCGAAACCTTGTGGGCGGTCTCGCCACTTGCCGATGCCAAAGCGCGCGTGCGGGTTCGTATCGGACCGCCAACCTTCATAGATCCCGACGGCGAGCGCCTGCGTGGTTGACATCCGTCCGCACGAGGCAATAGCCGCCATGTTGCGCGAGGTTCGCCATCACGGCGTCTCTGCGACCGGCCTCACCATTGCCGAGCTCACGATCGAAGCATCCTGGAACCTGCAAGGCGATCCAGCGCGGCCCGATTTCGTCGAGGAGGCGCGTCGCTTGTTCCACATCGCGCTGCCGACCAAAGCCAACAGGAGCGCGCGGAGCGGCACGCTCACCGCGTTATGGCTTGGACCCCGGTCCTGGTTGCTCGTCGCCGGCAATGCATCCAGCCTGACCGGGTTCACCGACAAGCGTGATGCCATAAGCCGGCAGCGCGGCGCGCTGTTCGACGTTTCGGCAAGCCGCGTCGCGTGGG
>VBDA01000428.1:7136-8463 GCA_005883655.1 Betaproteobacteria bacterium
GAGGTGCTGGCGAAAGGCTGTCCGCTGGATTTTCATCCGCGCTCCTTCGCCGCCGGAGCGTGCGCGCAAAGCGTGTACGGTCACTTCAACGTGCTGCTGGAGAAGTGCGACGAGCTGCCCACTTTCGTGCTGATGGTCGCGCGGAGCTTCGCGCGCGATGTCGAGCGTGCGCTGTGCACTGGGGCTTTCCAATATGGGTTCGACGTACGGGCGCCGCGACCATATGGTTAGCTTGCAACCAGGACATGCTGTGTGCAGCGCTCCCGGCCAATCAACGTCAACGTGGTTTGTAGCTGAACTTCTGGCCGCCGATAGTCGCCTGGTACATCAGTCCGCCCTTGGCCACCGTAAACGTCGCCATGCCCTTGTTGTATGCGCCGACGACCCTGGCGGTGTCCTTGTTTACACTTGCGCCAGCCGATGAACCCGTGGTCTCCGCCTTCGCGCCTGCTGCGGCGGTAATCGCGACTGCAGAAGCCTCCGCGCCGAACTCGAAGTTACCGCTAGTGAAATCCTTGAACGAGCGCTGGTCCTCGAAGAAGATGATCTCGCTGTAGGCCTGACCACCGAGCTGGAAGCCGACCGTGAGTTGGGTCATGGATGTGTCGCCGACGTACTTTCCTCTTTCGTACACTCGGCCGTTTCCGAACGCACCACCGATACCGACCCCGCCCTTCCCAATCGTCGGGAAGACCGCATACCCATATGCCGTCTTGAAGTAACGGTTACTGTCGACGGCTTTCTTGAAGACATCGATTGTGTCCTGATAGCTGTCCGCCCGCGCTGGCGAGACGGTCAGCGCCATCGAAAACAGCGCGAGAATCGGGATGAGACGCTTGATCATGGTGTGTCCTTTCGTGGTGAACATGTCGCGTACACGCGGCGAACGGATTTGGCCCAAGCCAGAAACGCCAATAGGTTCGGGCCGTTGCGACGTCCATTCTAACAAATTTGTCCTCTCCGCTTGCAGTCCCGTCGATCGTTTCGACGCAGGCGTTAAATCGTCGGTAGGGCGTCAGTATCGCCTGAACCACTGGCGAATCGCGCCATCTCTGGTCGCCGGCTACTCGTTATCGATGAGCTCGGTTCTGGCTTGTATAAATCTCCGTGTTCCAGCAGTTCGGTGGCTTCCGTCCTTCCAGAACGGCGACGATGTTGTCCACGACGATGTGGGCCATCGCTTCGCGAAGCTCGGCGACCGCGCTCCCGAGATGGGGCGTGAGAACGACGTTGGACATGGTCACCAGCGCCGGCTCGACCTCCGGCTCGCGCTCGAAGACATCGAGCGCCGCGCCGGCGATGCGTCGATCGGCGAGCGCGCTGGCGA
>VBDA01000429.1 GCA_005883655.1 Betaproteobacteria bacterium
AGGCTGACGAATCGCTGCTGCACGCGCAACAAGTCGGCGAGTGGATTACCACGCTCGGCGCTTATCCTTCGCTTGCCATCGGCCAACTTCTCGATTCGCACAAGCATGACATCGCGGCGATTCTGCGTGAATCGCTCGAGTCCGAGGGAAAGGCGCTCGACTTGTACCGGGAATTGCTGTCGCTGGTCGAAACGCGGTCAGTCGCGCTCGAGGAATTCGCGCGGCAGATGGTTTTGGCAGAGGAGATGCATGCCGCGGAGGTGGACAAAATGCTCAGAAAGCCCGGAGATCTCGCCGCGTTTGCGGTGCGCCCGAGCTAGCCTGCTGCACCTCCCGCCATTGCGTCGCGTTGGAGCGACGCGGGATGTGCAAGTACGGACGATAGGGTGTCCTTCGCGTTTCTTTGACATCCTTCGCCAGTGCACCTAACATTCGTTGCCGACGGTCGCTCCAGAGAAGCGCGGCGCGCTCCCACCATGCAAAATCTACGTCGCACCTTCGCCCCGGTCGCATTGATCGTTTTGGCTGGCCTCGTCGTCTGGCCGCTGCGTGACGTGTTCGACGCATTCGTCGACAGCCGAAGCTTCGCTTCACCGATCACGTGGATGCTGGGCATGACCTGGGGCTTCGACCTCGCCTGGTCCATTGTTCTTGGCGCGCTGCTCGGTGCCGTTCTGCGATCGACAAGCGCAATGTTGTGGGCCGCGGCGGCCGGCATCGCCTATGGTGGACTTAATTTCGCTCTGACCCGGCATCATTTTTCGTCTTCGCTGGCATGGAACGTCTACGCCTGGATTTACGGTCAGTATGTCGTGTCATGTGTTGGTGCGATCTTCGGTGCATGGCTTGCGACGAGCGCTTTGCGCACCCGCGCCGGAAAAGCGCCCCAGGCAATGTGATAGCGACAGCCCGATTGTTGCTCGACCGTCCTTGATCCAACGCATGGCAGAAAACGACCCCGGAAAGGCTCGGATGAAGCTGACGCTTGTCGGCTCCCGTTATTTCGGCGCCGCCGCGCTCGAGCGCCTGCTCAAGGAAGGCATCGAGATCGCGCGCGTCATCGTGCCCGCCACCGACGACAGGCTCGCCATGGCGGCCAAGGCCGCAGGTTTGGAAGTGTTTGTGCTCGACGATTCGTCAATCGTTCCCGCCGAGGCGATTGCCGATGGAACCGATCTGATCGTGGCAGCGCACAGTCATGCTCGCGTTACCAGCGACGCGCTCGCGCGCTCGCGACTGGGAGGCATCGGATTTCACCCGTCGCTACTGCCGCGCCACCGCGGAATCGCCGCCGTGGAGTGGACAATCCGGGAAGGCGACCCCATCGCGGGTGGCTCGATCTATCACCTTGCGGAGCGGATGGACGCGGGTGCCATCGCAGCCCAGGATTGGTGCTTCGTGCGTCAGGGAGAAACCGCGCGCGAGCTCTGGGAGCGCTCCCTTGCGCCGATGGGGCTGGATCTACTCGTGCGCGTTATCCGCGAGGCGAGAATCAGCGGCAAACTGCCGGCCACGCCGCAGGACGAGCAGTTCGCGACGCGAGCGCCGATGCATCGCAAGTAGATTGACCTGACCTGCACTAACGACACGAAGCCAATACCGATCCCGGCGTCCGCCTACACTATTTTCCACCTCATGGATTATCTGGATCTGCTCCAATGGCCGGCGATGCTCATCACGGTCATCGCCGCTTGGCTGATTGCATCACAAGCGAAGCTCAAACGCGAGTTCGGCTTCTGGTGCTTTCTGCTCAGCAACGTGCTGTGGATTATCTGGAGCTGGCACGACCACGCCTATGCGCTTATCGCGCTGCAAATCGCGCTGGCAGCATTGAACGTCCGAGGGGCCTACAAAAATGAGCCGCACCCAAGCGCCACGAAGCTCGACGCGTAACCCATCTTCCGTGACAAGCGCGCGGCCGCCCGTGGCCCTGCGCACCTCGCGCACCTCGCGCACCAAAAACATGTCGGACGAGTTCGACGGCTACATCGCAACGGCACAACCGTTCGCCAAGCCGATTCTCGGGCGGCTGCGGATGCTGTTTCATCGAGCGTGCCCCGAAATCACCGAGGCGCTGAAATGGGGGCACCCTGCACGGTGATGCACGTAGCCGCCATCGATCACATTGTTCTGACTGTCGCCAGCATCGAGCAGGCATGCGCCTTCTACGAGCGCGTTCTGGGGATGAAAACGGTGTCGTTCGGCGACGGGCGCAGGGCAGTCGCTTTCGGTAGCCAGAAGATCAACCTTCATCTTGCCGGCCGCGAATTCACGCCCCATGCGCAGCACCCGGTCCCCGGTTCAGCGGATGTCTGCTTTATTACTTCGCTGCCGCTCGACGACTGTATGGCCCATGTCCGCGCGCAGGGTGTGGAAATCCTGTTGGGCCCGGTGGATCGTACCGGCGCGACGACCAATCTGCGGTCGTTCTATTTTCGCGATCCGGATCTCAATCTCATCGAAGTCGCCAATCGTGTTGCTGCCGCACCGATGTGACGCGGACGCCCCACGGCTTGGCCGCCGCGCTGCGCCGAATTGCCGCACAACCGCCACGCCCAGGCCATGAGACAGTTTTCGCCATGCGCGTGACCAGGGTCGAGCGACCTTCGTCGCTGGAAGGCGTCGCCGAGGGCGACTTGAGCGGCACGGGACGCTGGCAGCTCACACCCGAGGCCGAGACGACCCGCGTGCGCTACGACTGGACCGTAGTCACCACCAAGCCGTGGATGAATGTCCTGGCGCCGCTGCTGCAGCCGGCGTTCCGCTGGAACCATAATCAGGTCATGGCGGAGGGCGGACGGGGACTCGCGAGGCATTTAGGCGTCCACCTGCTATCGCATCGCGGCTCTGCGGCCGCCGGGTGAGCGGTCCACGGCCGAGCTCGACCAACGCGCCGTCGCCAACTGCGACGACATTCGCGCTGCGCCCGGCGCGCCTTGAAGATGTCGGCGAGCTCGAAACCTTGATCGCGGTCTCCGCCCGCATCTTGCTTGCGCCGTGGTATTCACCGGCGCAGGTCGACGCCGCGGTCGGATCGGTATTCGCGGTCGATACCCAGCTCATCGAAGACGGAACCTATTTCGTCGCCGCACAAGATCCGACCATCGTAGGGTGCGGCGGCTGGAGCCGGCGCAGAACCCTTTTCGGCGCCGACCGGGGCCACACCTCCGATGCCGCCAGCGTGCTGGACCCTGCGCGCGATCCAGCGCGGATCCGCGCCTTTTTCGTTCATCCCGCGTGTGTGCGCCGCGGCATCGCAGCGGCCCTGATGCGCCTTTGCGAGCAGGCGGCGGCAGACGCCGGATTCAAGACGATGGAACTGGTGGCGACGCTTGCCGGCGAGCCCCTCTATGCAGCATCCGGATTTGCCGCGGTAGAACATTTCGAGATCCCGCTTGTCGGCACGCTGGCCATGGCAGTGGTGCGAATGCGCAAGGACATCGCAACACAAAGCTGAATATTCCGCGACACGTCAAGTCGACACAAAATGCGCTACCCAAGCAGTCCTCGCCTCAGCCGCGAATCCATTACACTTCCCCGGTGCTCACCATAACTTCCGCCGAACGGCGCGCGCTGCGCGCCCGCGCCCATCACCTGCGCCCGGTTGTCGCGATCGGCCAGCACGGTCTTACCCCTTCTGTCATTCGCGAGATCGATGCCAATCTTCGCGCGCACGAGCTGATCAAGGTGCGCGCGTTCAGCGACATCCGCGGCGAGCGCGATGCGATGCTGGGGCGGATCTGCGCCAAGCTCAGCGCGGCCCCGGTGCAGCACATAGGCAAGCTGCTGATACTGTGGCGGCCATCACCGAAAGAACCGGTGGCAAAAGAAAAATCGGCTCACGCCACGTCGACGCGCGGCCAGCGGCGGCCGCTCGTGGATCAGGGCAGGCAAGCAGCAAACATTCGAGACTCAGGCAAGGCAGGCAAGACGATGGCAAAGTCCACACCCCAGGCGCGACGGCCACGAAACCCGACCGCGAGGGCTCCGGCCAGACCGCCGTCTGCAGGCGCGTTGAGTCGGCGGGGCCCTCCCGGGGTGCCGTCCGCACCGGCGTCGCGGGAGCGCCGCAGACGCCGCGTGCCCTGAACCGGCGGGCCTGCTCCCGCGCGCTCCGGGCGCGAAATCCAACACCGATCGCTAGATATAGCGGACGGCGAGTACCTCGTACTCGCGGACGCCGCCCGGCGCCTGAACTTCGGCGATCTCACCCGCACCCTTGCCGATCAACGCGCGCGCAATCGGCGATTCGATGGAAATTTTGGACGCCTTGATGTCGGCTTCGTCGTCGCCGACGATCTGATAGCGGACCTGCGTACCCAACTCGAGATCCTCGAGATCCACCGTCGCTCCGAAAACGATGCGGCCCTCGGCATCGACCTGCGCCGGATCGACGATGTGCGCGTTGGCGAGCGTATCCTCGATGCGCGCAATCCGACCCTCGATAAAGCCCTGCCGATCCTTGGCGGCGTCGTATTCGGCATTCTCGGAGATATCGCCGTGCAGGCGGGCCTCGCCAATGGCCGCGATGGCCGCCGGACGGTCCACGGTCTTAAGCCGTTGCAGCTCGCTTCTGAGCCTCCCGGCGCCGGACACGGTTAGTGGAATTTTGCTCATGGGCTTTAGTGGAGCGTAACAGCCAGATCACCGCTTCGGCTGCTACCGTCTACGAGTGTGCCACCAAATAAAAGACCGGTCACGGCAGCGCCGCTCCCGGCCATCGTTGTCTACCCGTCGATCTTAACGCAAAGTCGGCTTTAATGCAGCAGCCCGGGCAGCCGGGTCAGTGCAGCCTCTGGTGCAGCGCCTGCAGCGAATAGGGGACCAACTCGCGCAAGCCTTGCATTCCGGTTGCCGCCGCCCGCGCCCCGGCGATGGTGGTATAGGTCGGCACCTGATCGTTCAATGCCGCACGACGGATGGCGTAACTGTCCCGGATGGCGCTGCGCTTCTCTTCCACGGTATTGATGACCAGTGCGATCTCATCGTTCAGGAGCATGTCGACGATGTGCGGGCGGCCTTCGGCAACTTTGTTCACTGCCGTGACAGGCAATCCGGCAGCGGTCAGTGCCGCCGCCGTGCCACGCGTTGCCACCAACGTGAATCCCAACCCTACGAGGGTGCGCGCGACGTCGAGCACTCGCGGCTTATCGGGGTTCTTGACGCTAACGAAAACCCGGCCCGCTTTGGGGAGCCGCACACCGGCGCCAAGCTGGGATTTAAGAAACGCTTCCGCGAACGTATCGCCCACGCCCATGACCTCGCCGGTCGACTTCATCTCCGGTCCCAGAATCGTGTCGACACCGGGAAACTTGATGAATGGAAACACCGCCTCTTTGACCGAGAAATACGGCGGCACGACTTCGCCGGTGATGCCCTGACTGGCGAGCGTCTGACCGACCATGCAGCGCGCGGCGATCTTGGCCAGCGCCCTGCCCGTCGCCTTGGAGACGTAGGGCACCGTCCGCGACGCGCGCGGATTGACTTCCAGCACATACACCAGACCCTGGCCGCCGTTGTCTTTCGGAAACTGAATCGCGAACTGCACGTTCATCAGGCCGACGACGTTGAGGCCGTGGGCCATCGCCACTGTCTGCCGGCGCAGCTCGTCTTGCAGCTCTTGGGAGAGCGAAAAGGGAGGCAGCGAGCATGCCGAATCGCCCGAATGCACGCCGGCCTGCTCGATGTGCTCCATGATGCCTCCGATGACGACATCCTTGCCGTTGGGGTTATCATCGGCAAGCGCATCGACGTCGACCTCGATCGCATCATTCAGAAAACGATCGAGCAGCACCGGCGAATCGTTCGAGACCTTGACCGCCTCCCGCATATAGCGCTCGAGGTCGCGCTGCTCGTGCACGATTTCCATGGCGCGCCCGCCGAGGACGTACGACGGGCGGACCACCAGTGGGTACCCGATCGCGGTAGCGGCGGCTAGCGCGTCGGCTTCGGTCCGCGCGGTGCGATTGGGCGGCTGCCGCAGCTTCAGCCGGTGCAGCATTTGCTGGAAGCGCTCGCGGTCCTCGGCCATGTCTATCATGTCCGGCGTGGTGCCGATGATCGGAACGCCATTCTTTTCCAGGTCGCGCGCGAGCTTGAGCGGCGTCTGCCCACCGTACTGGACGATCACCCCGAGCGGCTTCTCGATGTGCACGATCTCCAGCACATCCTCGAGCGTGAGGGGCTCGAAGTACAAGCGGTCGGAGGTGTCGTAGTCGGTCGAGACGGTTTCCGGATTGCAGTTGACCATGATCGTTTCGTACCCGTCTTCGCGCAGCGCAAGCGCGGCGTGCACGCAGCAGTAGTCGAACTCGATGCCCTGCCCGATCCGATTCGGACCGCCGCCGAGGACCATCACCTTCTTTCTGTCGGTCGGCTTCGCTTCGCACTCGTCCTCGTAGGTCGAGTACATATAGGCAGTCCGGGTCGAGAATTCCGCGGCGCAGGTGTCGACGCGCTTGTACACCGGCCGGATCCCGAGCGCGTGACGGCGCGCGCGCACGTCGGTTTCCGTGGTCCTGGTCAGGTGCGCCAGTCGCCGGTCGGAGAAGCCCATGCGCTTGAGCGAGCGCAAACGCCCGGCCGACAATTCTTCGAGCTTGCTCTTCTCGACTTCGAGCTCGGTGTCGACGATTTCCTTGATCTGTGCCAGAAACCAGCGATCGATTCTGGTGTGCGCGTGGACTTCTTCGAGCGGCATGCCGATCGCGAGCGCGTCGGCGACGTACCAGAGTCGCTCGGCGCGCGGGTACGCCAGCTCGTCGGCGATGGTGTCCGGGTCGACGGTCTTGAGATTGAACCCGTCGACGCCGGTCTCGAGCCCGCGCAGTGCCTTCTGCAGCGATTCCTTGAAGGTGCGGCCGATGGCCATCACTTCGCCGACCGACTTCATCTGCGTCGTCAGCCGGTCGTCGGCCTGCTTGAATTTTTCGAAGGCGAAGCGCGGCACTTTGGTGACCACGTAGTCGATCGTCGGCTCGAAAGAGGCGGGTGTCTGGCCGCCGGTGATGTCGTTCTTCAATTCGTCGAGCGTGTAGCCGACCGCGAGCTTGGCCGCGACCTTCGCGATCGGGAAACCGGTCGCCTTGGACGCCAGCGCGGAGGAGCGCGACACGCGAGGATTCATCTCGATCACGATCATCCGCCCGTCGTCGGGATTGATCGCGAACTGGACGTTGGAGCCGCCGGTATCGACGCCGATCTCGCGCAGGACCGCGATCGACGCGTCGCGCATGATCTGATATTCCTTGTCGGTGAGCGTCTGCGCCGGCGCGATGGTGATCGAGTCGCCGGTATGCACGCCCATCGGATCCAGGTTCTCGATCGAG
>VBDA01000620.1:0-485 GCA_005883655.1 Betaproteobacteria bacterium
CTGGCCGTGCCAGACGACGCCGTAGCCTGCATCGCGTATCGCAGCTTCGGGAAACCGCTCCTGCGGTGCCTTCAGTTCCTGCAGGCAGGCGATATCAGGACGCGATTCTTCCAGCCAGCACAGGAGAGATGGCAGTCGCGCGGTGATGCCATTGACGTTGTAGGTAGCAATCTTCATGATTTCCGTGCTGGGTCAGATCGGGCGCGTCCCATGGCAACGTGTTTGCTAGTCGGCGTATCCATCGTGCGCGCACTGCCATTTGCAAGCGTCCGCTTCCGGCCCGATTTCGGACTGTCGCTCAGATGTTATGCAACAAAAGTCCATATACGCACCATTCTCATTCGGACATATTTGGCTATGCCCTTACCGTTTTTCGACCACCACTAGAGGATCGCCAATGAGCAGCATTTCTATCCTATCAGCAGCCCTTGCCGTCGTTCTTGTAGGCTGCGCCTCAGTCCCATCGGACTCCGGGTCCGCGCCAG
>VBDA01000620.1:534-2375 GCA_005883655.1 Betaproteobacteria bacterium
TGACCCACACAAAGTCGTCGCCAATTACGCCGAGCGCTCTGTCCTTCTTCCCACCGTGTCGAACAAGCCGCGACTAACCGAGGCCGAGAAGGAGGACTACTTCCACCACTTCCTAGAAAACAAGCCCATAGGAAAGATCGACTCAAGAACAATAGAGATTGGTTGTAACACTGCGGTTGACGCTGGACTCTATACGTTCACCTTTGGCACTACGGGTGCTCAAGTCAAGGCTCGCTACACATACACCTACAAGTGGGACGGAAAGCAGTGGTTGATCACAAGTCACCACTCTTCCGCAATGCCCGAGAAGAATTGAGGCGCCAACGGGCATAACCCTTCGGTCGAGCGGACAACCAACAGGCTGCGGCTTGTCCCCACGGCGAAATCCTCGACTAGACTAGCAGCCTCATGAACGTCTCGCCGAACTTCGCTCGCCACATCGAGGCGCTGTCCCCGGCGTCCGATGCAATGTGGGTCGGCGGCATGACGACCGGCTTGGGGCTGACGCTGGTCGCGGCATTCGCGCCACTTCCCGCCAACGGCGGGACGATGTGCGCATACCTCGGGTTGTTCATTCGGACTGCGCTTTATGCTTCCGCGGGCGAAACGCTGCAGCAGCGGGGTGGCGCGACGATCGTCGCCCTGCTTAGAGTGGGCATAGTCGCGGGATTGTTCGAGCTGATCGTCGATTGGTGGCTTGTCAATGGTATTGCGAACGGGCGCCTCGACTACCTGGGAGCGCGCGATGTCGTCCTGCTCGCCTCTCCCATCTGGATGCCCTTGGCGTGGGCCTGCGTGATCGTGGAACTTGGCTATCCCGCCATCCGATTGTTCGGGCTCTTGCGCCGGCGACTCGAGCAACCGATTGCGGCGATCGTCTCGGCCGTGATCGTCGCGATATTCGCGGGGATCACCATCGGCTTCTATGAGTACTTTGCCTTCCGTGCCGGATGGTGGAAGTATGGTAGTGCGAATGCAATGATCGGGTCCTTCTGCGCGTTGTTCATCCCCGTGGGAGAAGCGTTGATGTTCCTCGCGATCCTGCCGATCGCGGCGCGCACGTTATCGCGGGACGACCGTCCGATCGCATCGTCCGTTGCGGGCGGAGCTGCATTCAGTGTCGCCATTTGGGCGGGGTATGCGCTCGCGTACCTACTCCTCGAATTCGGACGCGCGCCATAGAAGGAGCGTCGGCTCCGACCTGCACTCATCAAAGACGAGAGCGGAGCTGGGACGGTTCCGTTCGCGCCTACGGATGGGCAAGATGCTTGACGAGCTATTTTTTGTCGTCAACAATGCTCAGAACACCAATTGGCAGCTCCTTGCCGGACACGCGTGCGATGACTTGTCCCGCAGGCGACGGTAAGCCGAATGACGCCTCCTACTGGAACAAAGTGTTCTTCGTTAGCATGATGTCATTCGTAGCGGACTCTTCGGGCTTCCTGCTTGCTCTCACCACCATCGCGTGGGTGACGCTCGCGATTAGCCAGACCGTTGAAGCCCAGCATCGCCGGAACGACGATGCCGAGCCGGCGACAACGTGTGAGATTGCGGGCCCCAAGGGTCCATGGGACCACTACCAGACCAAAGACCTTCCGCACGGGGTTTGCTCCGCTCCTGCCTCATGCACGGTCTGGACCAAGGACTCCTGCCCCGGGGCCGGACCTATCTATCCAGGCCCAGCCATCAGGTGGACGTGTGTGTGCGCCGCCGGAAAGTGGCGCTGCGACGAGCGGGAAAGGACCAAGGCAGCCTGTACCGGCGGATGAGGCGCGTGTGCCTGAGGACAGGCTGGTCGGCGATTCGCCAGAAAGGCGTGTAACTTAAGGGAGGGTGATCAT
>VBDA01000430.1 GCA_005883655.1 Betaproteobacteria bacterium
TGACGTGATCGGCTTCGGTCTCCAGGCGATCGATATCGGCGCAGATCTTCAGGATCGCATCGGCATCGTTCATCGATTCGAGTTTCGCCACCGCCTCCTTGACCTTGGCGACGCATGCGACGCAGATGTCGGCCAGCCGTCTGGCCTCGCTCGTCACCGCGCGCACGTCGTAGAGAAACAGGCATTGCGCCACGTCCTCCATCATGCCGAGGATATCGTCCATGGTGGTGATCAGCTGGTGAATCTCGTCGCGATCGAGCGGCGTGATGAACGTCTTGTGCAGCAACGCGATCGTCTGATGCGTGATGTGGTCGGCCTGCTTCTCGTAGCGCTCGATGTTCCGGCGCCGCAACTCGAGCTCGCCGATATCGTCGAGCAGCGCTTTGAGCTCCGCTGCGGCGAGCACCGCCAGATCGGCATGCTCGTTGAAGAAATCGAAGAACTTTCCTTCGCGGCGCAGAAGGCGGGCCATCGCGGTCTTTACTCGATCGCAGAGAGGCGCGATTATCGCACCGCGGGCACGATAGCGCTCAATCGAATTCGCCCGCTGCAGCGACCGGGCGACGATCTGGCGTTTTGCCGGCAGCCCGAAGCGCGCTATCCTTTAAGCGGCAGCCGAACGAAAGGGCGCGTCATGACAATGGCAGTACAAGCAACGCAGGCGGGGACGCAGACCGCGGTGCTGGGCGGAGGCTGTTTCTGGTGCCTGGAGGCTGTGTTCGATCAGCTGAACGGCGTGCAGTCGGTCGAGTCGGGCTATGCCGGCGGGCGGGCACCCGATCCCAGCTACGAGGAAGTATGCGAAGGGACCAGCGGCCACGCCGAGGTGGTCAAAATCGAGTTCGACCCCGGGGTCTTATCGTTTCGCGACTTGCTCAGGGTTTTTTTCTCGATCCACGATCCGACGACGCTGAACCGTCAGGGAAGCGATGTCGGCACCCAATATCGGTCGGTGATTTACTGCCAGACCCCCGAGCAACGCGCTGACGCGAACGCGGTGATCGACGAATTATCGCGTCAAAAGCTGTGGTCTCAACCCATCGTGACCGAGATTGCCGACGCCGCGCCATTCTATCCCGCCGAGGCCTATCACCATGAGTACTTCGAGCGCAACGGTCGGCAGCCGTACTGCCAGTTCGTCGTCGCACCCAAGGTCGCCAAGTTTCGCAAACAGCATGTTGACCGCCTGAAACGGCCCTAGCGGCGCCGCGCGAAAAAACCTCCGCCGGCGAGCGCCGCCCCGATCGACCAGAACACCGGCGCGAGCCCAAGGGTCGATCCCACGGCCCCAAACAGCAAGGGCATGGCAAAGGTCGACGCGTTGATGATCGACATCCGCACGCCGACCGCCTCGCCCATCCGACCTGCTGGCGCGATGTTGTGCAGCAGTGACATCACCATCGGCTGCGCGCAGCCCAGCGCCAGTCCCAGCGCGAAGGACAACGCTATCAGCGGACCGACCTCCTTGACGAAAGGAAACAGGGCATAGGCCGTTGCAGCGACGAACAAGGCAGCGGCCAGCACCTCGAACTCGGAAAATCGTCGTGCGATCCAGCCCATGAATAGACGCACGATGAACGTTGCCGCGGCGAACGCGGCGAGAATGACACCGATGCGCGAAGCCGATAGTCCGATGGTGGCGCCGTAGATCGGGATGAAAAACGAATGCAGGTCCCACGCCACGGCCAGCAACGCGTTGACGATAAACACTCGCCTCAAATGCCGGTTGCGGAAAAGCGCGGCGACGCCGCCCGGCGCGCTGTCCTCCGCTACGGGGCGAGGGCCCGGCAGCTTCAGAAGGTTCCACGACAAAATCCCTACCGGGATCAGCGGCAGCAGCGCCAGCAATGCGAACGTCCCGGCAAAGCCCGCTTGGTCGATCATCAGCCCGCTGACGAGCGGGCCGCAGAATCCGGAGACCGAATAGCCCATCGCCAGCATCGCGAAGTGCTTCGCGCGCTCGGATGGGTGTCCGAACATCCCGGTCGCATTCTGTGTCGCAAGCTGAAACAGCATGAACGAAATGCCCAGGAGAGCGGTGGTAACGAACAGCGGGGCGATCCCCGACACGAAGCAGGGTAGCGCGGCCGCGATCGCCACCCCGCACGAACCCACCAGCATGGGTTTGCGCAGGCCGATACGATCCGTGAGCCGACCCGCGGCCACCGCCAGCAACATCGGCAGAAACGCGTAAAGACCCATCAAGATGCCGACGACGAACGTCGAGGAGCCGAGCGAAAGTGCGTACAGCGAGATCGTGACCCTGCTGCCGGTGAGCACGGTGTGATTGAGGATGCCGAGGCCGATCAGCGCCGGGAATACGTAAGCGCGGGACCGCCACGGCTCAGTCACGGCGCAAGCCGCTCGATGCGCCAATCCGGGTCCTCGCGTCGATACCGGATCCGGTCATGTAGCCGCGAATCCCTGCCTTGCCAGAACTCGACCACCGTCGGCAACAGCCGATATCCTCCCCAATGCGGAGGTCGCGGAATCGAATCGGGATTGGCGGCGAATCGCTCTTGCGCGGCGCTAAATTCGCGCTCCAGCCAGCCGCGATCCGGGATGGGGTCACTTTGCGGAGACGCCCACGCACCGATGCGCGAAAGCCGCGGGCGGGAAGCAAAATAGGCGTCCGACTCGGCGACCGAGGCCTTTGAAACCTCACCCTCGACGCGCACCTGGCGCTCCAGTTCGACCCAGTGGAACAAGAGTGCGGCATGGGGATTCGCGGCGAGCTCCCTGCCCTTACGGCTGTCATAGTTGGTGAAAAACAGGAAGCCTTCCGCGTCGATACCCTTGAGCAATACGATGCGCGCCGCCGGGAGTCCGTCCTCGCCGACGGTGGCCAGCGTCATCGCCGTGGGCTCGGAGAGCTCTGCTTTGACTGCCTCGCCAAGCCAGCGCTTGAACTGGGTGACCGGACTTGCGTCGACGTCGGTTTCGATGAGCGTGGCGCGATGGTAGTCGCGTCGCAGGTCGGCGGTGTTCATTTCAGGTGCAGGAGACCAAGGCGCGCTCATTATCGGTGATTTGGCTCTTGCCCGGTGGAACGAGGTCGTCGTCGACGTGCGATGCGGAGATTGCCGGATCTCCGCACCCCATCGGGCCGGCTCGCGCGGCAACGCCAAAGGCACGGTGGGCAACAGCCGAACGAGCCATGACTTCCAGCAACGAAAGCGAATCCGGTCCGGCGCAAAGCAAGCGCGACCCATTCTCGCCAACGCAACACCCAAGCCGGCGCCCTTTCGAAACGACACAGAATTTGCTCACCACGCCGACGAGAATGCGGTATATTTGCCCTATGGGGTGCAGGGGCTGTTGACAGGGGTTCCAACCTGACTCCATTTTTCATCGCCGTCGCATGAAGCGATCAACCACCAGGAAGGAGTGCAATGGCTACTGCCAAGAAATCTGCAAAGAAGCCCGCCAAGAAGCCGGCCGCGAAGAAATCCGCGGCGAAGAAACCGGCAGCGAAGAAAGCCCCGGCAAAAAAGGCCGCGCCGAAAAAAGCCGCGCCGAAAAAAGCCGCAAAGAAGCCCGCCGCCAAGCGCAAACCCAACGCTGCATTCATGAAGGCAATGACGCCGTCCAGCTCCTTGGCCGCAGTCGTAGGCAGCAATCCGCTGCCGCGCACCGAAGTCACCAAGAAGATCTGGGACTACATCAAGAAGAACAAGCTGCAGGACTCGATCAACAGGCGCCTGATCAACGCCGACGAAAAACTGAAACAGGTTTTCGGCGGCAAGCGTCAGGTGTCAATGTTCGAAATGACCAAGCTGGTCTCCAACCACCTCAAGTAATCCGCTTCGGTCAGCGCGCCGTGTTTTAGGTGCGCGCTTCGGTCCACACGGCCGGTCACCGCTTAGCAGTGACCGGCCGTATGTTTTGCGGCTTTCGAAGCTACCCCGCCCGAACAGCGGAATTATCTCCGTCCCCCAGCTGTTTGCGCGTGCGTCGAGGGACATCTCCCGTCGCCGGCTGGCGCGACCTATAATCATCCTCCCTTTCCCGAGGAGTTCGCGATGCATCGCAACGCAGCCAACGCGCTTTTCGTTTCGCTTTTGGTCTCGTGCCTCGCGCTTGCGCAGACGGCGGCGCCAACGCAACGCATTCGAGGCGACGTGGTGTCAGTCGACGGTCTCAGTCTCCAGGTCAAGGAGCGCAGCGGCGAAATGCTGACCATCAAGCTGGCGGAAAACTACGTCGTGACCGGCGTGGCGAAGGTCGGCATCGAGGCCATCACGCCCAACTCGTTTGTCGGCGCCGCGACCATGCCGCAAAGCGACGGCACCCAGACCGCGCTCGAGGTACTCGTCTTCCCGGAATCCGGACGCGGCAGCAATGAGGGTCACTATCCGTGGGACCTGCAACCGGGCAGCATGATGACCAACGCTACGGTGACGGAAGTCGTCGCTGTCGGTCCGGGGCGGCGCATGACGCTGCGCTACAAGGACGGAGAAAAAGTCATCATGGTCCCCGCCAGCGCCCCCATCGTGACCTTCGAGCCCGGCGACCGCGCCATGTTGAAACCCGGCGCGCACGTGCTCCTCACTGCAACCCGGCAACCTGACGGCAGCCTGACGGCGGCGCGGGTGGCGATTGGCAAAGACGGGCTCGTTCCACCCATGTAGGCCGGTTGGAACGCGAACTCGCAACCGAGCTTGTCATCAAACCAGTTCCCGCCCAACCGGAGCTTTAGCACCATGGGTCGCATTCGCTCGCTGGTCTTGCTGGTCCTTTGCCTGTGCGTCGTTGCCGGCGGCCCAGCCCGCGCGCAGACGGCGTCGCGCATACGTGGCGACATCGTCTCCGTCAACGGCAGCGCGCTCCAGCTCAAGGCGGATAGCGGACAAACGCTTGCGGTCAAGCTCGCCGATCGTTACACGGTGAGCGCGCGTTCGCCTGCCGACCCGTCGAAAATCGCCCCGGACACTTTCCTCGGCACCACCGCCGTGCCCGGACCCGACGGAACGCTCATTGCGACGGAAGTGCACATTTTTCCGGAATCGATGCGTGGCACCGGCGAGGGGCATCGACCGATGGATACCGCGACCGGCAGCACCATGACCAACGCCACCGTGGCATCGGTTGGAGTTGGCCAGCCGGCCACCGCAGGCCGCACCATGACCAACGCCACCGTCGTCACGATCGCCGGCGGCGAGCAGGAACGGCGGATGACACTCCGATACAAGGGTGGCGAGAAGGCGGTCGCGATCCCGAAGGACACGCCGATCGTCATGGTCGAGCCCGGCGATCCGTCGATGCTGGTGCGGGGCGCGCACGTGGTCGTCTCCGGCGTGCAGCAGAACGACGGCTCGCTCCTTGCCGACCGCATCACGGTAGGCAAGGACGGCCTCATACCGCCGATGTAGCACGGCACCACGTTCGCCTGGCTACGACCCTGGTCGGGTGGGCCAGTCGTCTTCGTCAACCAGGACGCGGATGACGCGGGTTCGCTTGCCGCCGCCATAGCGCTCCATTTGAACCAGCACCGGGTAGATCTCGGCGAGTTTGGCGCGAGCGGCTCCTTCGTCGTCGAAGATCAGTGGCGCGCCATCCGGCCCGCGCTCATCGTGCCAGACCCCCTTGTCGTCCTCGACTTCGATCTTGAATTTCTGGTCCTTGCTCATCCCGGTTTTCAGTTTCAGGACGCGGCGGGCTTGTGGGCCCGCGAATCGCGCAGCGTCACCGCGCGATTGAATACCGGAGCTCCCGGGCGTGAGTCACGCAGATCAGCCACAAAATAACCGTGTCGCTCGAACTGATAGCGCGTCTCTGGCGCGACGTCGGCCAGCGATGGTTCTACGTATGCGGCGACGACCTGCTTGGCCTGCGGATTGAGATCGTCGAGATAACTTCGCTCGCCGGCGTCTTCGGTGATCGTCTCGTCATCGACATCCGCGCCGAACGACGGCCGCGACGTCATGTCGAGGACGTCGTGGGGACGTCCGGGCTGTGGGACCACGAACAGGCGATCGTAGAGCCGGACCTCGGCTTGCCGCGCGTGCTGCACCGACAACCAGTGAATATTACCTTTGACCTTCCGTGCCTCCGCGCCCGGAGTCCCGCTTCGGGTATCTGAGTCATAGGTGCAATGGACAGCGGTTACACTTGACCACGAATGCATAGCGCAGTCGCACCTCCTTGCCCGTCGAAAGACGGAAGTATCCTTTTGGAGGCTGCTCGCTGAAATCGTCGCGCTCGATCCACAGCTCGCGCGAAAAGGGAACCCCGCGCTTGCCCAGCTCCGGTTGCTGCGGATGATTGGGCAAAAAGCATTCTTCTTGCTCGCCGTCGGGATAATTGTCGATGATCAGCTTGACCGGAGCGAGCACGGCGATACGCCGCTCAGCACGCGCGTTCAGATCATCGCGCAGGCAGTCCTCCAGCACGCTCATGTCGATCCACTGATCGGCCTTGGAGACGCCGATGCGTTCGGCGAACAGTCGAATCGATTCCGGCGTGTACCCGCGCCGGCGCAGGCCGACCAGCGTCGGCATGCGCGGATCGTCCCATCCATCGACGTGGCCACCTTCCACCAATTCAAGAAGCTTGCGTTTGCTCATCACCGTGTAGAGAAGATTCAGCCGCGCAAATTCATATTGCTGGGGCAGCGGACGCTGCAACAGCCCGGCCTCCGCGAGGCGCTCGATCACCCAATCATAAAGGGGCCGATGGTCCTGGAACTCGAGCGTGCAAAGCGAGTGGGTGATGCGCTCCAGCGCATCGGAAATGCAATGGGTGTAGTCGTACAGCGGATACACGCACCATTTGTCGCCAGTGCGGTGATGAGCGATGTGGCGAATGCGGTAAACCGCCGGATCGCGCATATTGATGTTCGGGCTCGCCAAGTCGATCTTGAGCCTGAGGACGTGCGCGCCATCCGGGAACTCGGAGATTTTCCTCGACCGAGCGGTCGCGAAACGAACTGGCGCTTCCTGATTCGGTGAGCGTTCCGCGCAGTCGCCGCATTTCGTCGGGTGTCGAGCTGTCGACGTAGGCCAGGCCCGCCTTGATCAGGTGCCGCGCGAACTCGTACAAACGATCGAAATAATCGGATGCGTGATAAAGATGCGCTCCCCAGTCGAATCCAAGCCACTGCACTGCGGATTTGATCGAATCCTCGTACTCCACGTCTTCCTTGACGGGATTGGTGTCGTCAAAGCGCAGGTGACAGGCGCCGCGGTTTTCGCCGGCCAGGCCGAAGTTCAGACAGATCGATTTGGCGTGGCCGATATGCAGGTAGCCGTTGGGCTCGGGGGGAAAACGGGTCACCACTCGGCCGCCATACTTGCCGGTACGTAGATCCTCGGCGATGATTTGCCGGAGGAAATTCGACGACGAGGCTGCGGACGAATTTTGTGGCGGTGCAGCACTCATCGACTTTGTTCATGAACAAATGGAATAGGACAAGCATTCTAACCGGTGCATTTGTACCCGTCATCGGTCGCTGTGCTACACGCGCTGAGTACCCGGCGCGTAGCCCGCATGCAGCAAGGCTTACCAACCAGCGCCCGGTTTGAAACGAGCGCCGTTTTCCACAATATCTGTGGATAAAAGTGTGCATATCTCGTAAATTTATTTGCTAAGTGGCCTGCCGGGTAAGGGATTTCATTGTCATGCTCAAATTCTTGCCGCCTTTTTCTATTGATTTTTCATGCGGTTGTAAAATTTGCGCGCCGCCCGGGCCACCGCGTTTAGGCCGCCGGAAAACGCGCGCCCGCGTCGTTTTAGCGTCAATCCCTCGCGACCGTTGTCGTGGACAAAGCGATTCCATGATCAGCGATGTCGAGTCATCGCGCACCGAATCACTGCAACGGATCAGCTCATGAATCATGCGACCGTGCTGCCGGTGTCGCTGCTGATCAGCTCCGCCCGGCTGCTTATTGAGCGCCACCTCGGTCTCGCCTGGATAAGCGGCGAGATCTCGAACTTCACGCGCGCGGCTTCCGGTCACTGCTATTTCGTGCTCAAGGATGCGCAGGCGCAGGTGCGCTGCGTGATTTTCCGGCATCGCTCGCAACTCCTCGACGTCGTCCTCAAGGACGGGCTTTCGGTCGAAGTTCGCGCCACGCCGACCATTTACGAAGCGCGCGGTGAATTCCAGCTCACGGTCGAGGCGGTGCGTCTGGCAGGCCTGGGCGCACTCTACGAGAAGTTCGCCGCACTCAAAGCGAAGCTTGACGCAGCCGGATGGTTCCATGCTGATCGCAAGCGCGCGCTGCCAACGTTTCCGCACGCCGTCGGCATAGTGACCTCGCCTCGCGCCGCGGCCTTGCGCGATGTCCTGACCACCCTGCTCCGCCGGTTACCCGGCACGCCGGTCATCATCTATCCGACCCCCGTGCAGGGCTCCATTGCGGCGTCGGGCATCATTGCGGCCATAACCGCCGCGAACGCGCGCGCTGAAGTGGATGTGCTGATCCTCTGTCGCGGCGGCGGCTCGATCGAGGACCTGTGGGCATTCAACGAAGAAGCGGTAGCGCTGGCGATTCTTCAATCGCGCATTCCGATTGTCAGCGGCGTCGGCCACGAGACTGATTTTACGATCTGCGACTTCGTCGCCGATTTGCGCGCGCCCACGCCCACCGGCGCCGCGACCCTGGTCGTTCCCGATCGCCTGGCATTGCGCGCGAGCGCCGGTGCCGTGGGCGCCCGGTGGCGGAAAGCCCTGGAGCGTGCGCTTGAGTTGCGCATGCAAGACCTGGATCTGATTTCGCGCAGACTTGTGCACCCGGCGGCGCGAATCCGACAGCGACAGGAAACGCTGGCCAGACTCGCTCGGCGGATGGCGCGGGCCGCCGCGGCAGCGTGCGAGCGGCGGCAAAGCGCCCTGCTGCCGACCGGCAGGGATCTCGCCCGGCTGTTCCGAACCGCGCCGCGACAGAGCGCGACTGTCGCCGAAGCTCGCGAGCGCTGGCGGCGCGCGGCAGGTGAACGCGTAACCGCGCTTGCGCGCCGCGTCGGCGCGCTCGAACAAAGCCTCCTGCACTTGAGTCCCCAAGCAGTGCTGGAACGCGGATACAGCATCGTCACCGGCGCGGATGGGGCGATCGTGCAGGATGCCGGTGCGCTTGCGATCGGAGAGACCATCGGCATGCAGTTCGGACGCGGCGAAGCAGAGGCCCGAGTGACGCGCAGCACGACGTCGTAGACTCGTCGCGACGAGTCACGCACAGTACGACGATGTCTTAGGCTTTGTCGGGATCCGGGCGACGCGCAGTACGACGATGTCCTAGGCTTCGTCGCGACTCGAGCGACGCGCAGCGTGACGTCTTAGGCTTCGTCGGGATCGGGGTTGTCGATGGCGCCCGGGACGGACTTACGGACGATCGCCGCGTCAGGCGCCGCGGCAGCGAGGCGTGGCGTTGCGCACGACACATCGGCATTTTGCGCGCGGTGGCGCAGGGCATGATCGATCAGCACCAGCGCCAGCATCGCTTCCGCGATCGGCGTGGCGCGGATGCCGACGCATGCATCGTGACGCCCATGGGTATTGACGATGACCGGATTTCCCGCCTTGTCGACCGAGCGGCGGTCGAGACGGATCGATGAGGTGGGCTTCACCGCGATCGATACCACGACGTCCTGGCCAGTCGAAATGCCGCCGAGAATGCCGCCGGCGTTATTCGAGACAAAGCCCTGCGGCGTCATTTCGTCGGAGTGCTCCGTGCCACGCTGCGCGACGCTCGAGAAACCGGCGCCGATCTCGACTCCTTTGACCGCGTTGATGCTCATCATGGCATGCGCGATGTCGGCGTCGAGTTTGTCGGCGACCGGCTCGCCCCAGCCGACCGGCACGTTCTGCGCCACCACGGTAATGCGCGCACCACAGGAATCGCCGGCCTTGCGCAGCGCATCCATGAAGGCCTCGAACTCGGGAACGATTTCGTCGTTGGCGGCAAAGAATGGATTGGCGTCGACGTGCTCCCATCCCTTGAACGGAACGCGATGCGGCCCGAGCTGCGTCAAATGCCCGCGGATCATCACCGAGAAATGCTCGCCCAGCCACTTGCGTGCGACCGCACCGGCGGCGACGCGCACCGCAGTCTCTCGCGCGGATTGCCGGCCGCCTCCGCGGTAATCGCGAATCCCGTATTTCTGCCAGTAGGTGTAGTCCGCGTGACCCGGACGAAAGGTGTCGGCGATGGCCACGTAGTCTTTGCTTCGCGCATCTTCGTTGCGGATGAGAAGCGCGATCGGCGTACCGGTGGTACGTCCCTCGAACACGCCGGAGAGAATCTCCACGGTGTCCGATTCGCGCCGCTGCGTCACATGCCGCGACGTTCCGGGCTTGCGGCGATCGAGCTCGCGCTGGATGTCGGCGGCCTCGAGCAAGAGCCCCGGGGGACAGCCGTCGATCACGCATCCGATCGCCGGGCCATGCGACTCACCGAAGGAAGTAACGCAGAACAGCTTGCCGAATGTGTTGCCGGACATGGGTCAAATCCGTGAGCGTACCGGGGGAGCGGGCGTCGCCTCCGCGAGGCTGGCAGCAGTTTATCATCTGACCCACTTCGTTCCGTTCCTGCCCGACGACGCACTAGAGGCTTCGACGCGATGCAACACACGCAGCAGAGCAGAGCCGCCGCAGCAGCCGCCCGAGCGCTTGCCGGCTCGCGCTCTTTGGCCATGCTGACCGGGGCGGGCATCTCGGCCGAGTCCGGAGTGCCGACGTTTCGCGACGCGCAGACCGGTCTGTGGGCGCGATTCGATCCGCTGCAACTTGCGACACCGACCGCGTTTGCGATTCACCCCAAGCTCGTCTGGGATTGGTATGCGTGGCGCCGCGAGCTCGTTGCGAAAGTGCAACCGAATCCGGCGCACGACGCCCTGGTCGAAATCGAGCGACGCGTCCCGGACTGCCTGCTGATCACGCAGAACGTCGATGACCTGCATCGGCGCGCCGGCAGTCGCAAGCTGGTCGAATTGCACGGCAACATCGGTCGCGTCAAATGCTCCCGCGAAGGCACAGTGGTGGAAGACTGGGACTTGGTCGGCGACGAAGTTCCGCACTGCGCCAGTTGCGGCGCCCTCCTTCGTCCGGACGTGGTCTGGTTTGAGGAGATGCTGCCACCCGATGCACTCGCCGCCGCCGAAGCGATGGCACGCCGTTGCGATCTCATGCTCGTCGTCGGAACGTCGGCCGAGGTCTACCCGGCGGCTGCCCTTCCGCCCATCGCCAAAGCTTCCGGCGCAATCGTCATCGAGATTAATCCCAACGCGACGGCGCTTTCGCCAACAGCAGATTACGCGCTGCGCGGGCCGGCAGGCCGCGTGTTGCCCGCATTGGTCCAGGAGGCATGGCCAGATACGCCCTTCGCAGCCATCCCACGGATGGCCTAGCTGCCTCGCTATTCCATCTCCGCGTTATCGCCAATCTCCACGCAGCCCGAGAACGCTTTTCTGCAGGGCTTCCGGCGTCGCCAGCTCCGGCGAGAACG
>VBDA01000621.1 GCA_005883655.1 Betaproteobacteria bacterium
CGCTCGCGCACGACCACCGCCGGCGCGACGATCTCGCGCCATTGCGCGGCGACGCCGGCGGCAAGCGAGCTTTCGACTTCCTGGTCGGTGGCAGCGGAGACGTCCATCGCCGCGAGCAAGGCGCGCAATGTCGTCTCGGCAACGGCGTGCAGCTCGCCCCGAACATCGTGGTACTCCAGCGCGATGCCGTGAAGCTCGGCGAGGCGCGAGAGCGCGCTCATGCGCTTTTCAGGGTAAATCTGACGGAGCAGGACGGTAGCACTTCGTTACCGGCCTCCAGCGCGACCGGGTGACTCGCGTAGAGCGTTTGGCCCACTTGCTGCACGATCGGATGCGACCGGTGCGCGCTGAAGTTCGCGGCCAGTTGCAGATGCGAGCCGTCGCCCAGTGTCCAGCGCGCGTACATCAATTCGTCGCCCTCGACCGCGAAGCTACCCGAAGGTGTCACTCCGCGAAGCCGTGGCGCGATGTGCGCCTTGCGTATGCCGAGACATTCGCGATAGAGCTCGCTCCACTCGCGATGGCCCGGATTCCCGGCTTCGCTCCAGACGAGCTTGCTGCGTTCGAATGTCACCTCGTTGTTTGGATCGGGGATGGTCGCCTGTAGCGCGGGATCGGCAAATTGCGCGAAGCGCGCGAACTGTTTTCTTCTGCCTTGCGTGACCGTCAATGCCAGCTCGGGGCCGAAATCGCAGAAGAAGAGGAATGGCGTCGATGCCGCAAATTCCTCGCCCATGAAAAGGAGTGGCGGGGAGGGCGCAAGCAGAATGCAGGCGACCGCAGCACGCAGCGCCCGCGGGTTGCCGACGTGTCCAATGCGCTCGCCGAACGCCCGGTTGCCAACCTGGTCATGGGTTTGCAGAAAAGAGACAAAGGCGCCCGGCGGCAGGTGCACAGACGGCTCCCCGCGCGCGCTGTTGCCACGATACGGCGAGGGTTCGCCCTGATAGCCGAAGCTCAGACAACGCGCGAAGTACCACAGCGGCCGCGCGGCGTAATCCGCATAGTAGCCGTCCGCCTCGCCGGTCACCACGACGTGCGCCGCATGATGAATGTCGTCGTTCCATTGCGCCGTCCCGTGTAGCGGCCGCTGCTGCCAGTCGCGGCCGAGGTAGTGCGCTTCGTTGCGATCGTTTTCGAGCACCAGATGTATGTCACGCCCGGCTCCGGGCCCCTCGCGCACGCGCGAGGCAAGCTCGACGAGAATATCCGGCGAGGATTCGTCGACGATCCAATCCAGCGCGTCCAGACGCAGCCCGTCGAAACGGTACTCCTCGAGCCAGTAGAGCGCGTTGTGAATGAAGAAGTCGCGCACGCTGCGACTTCGCTCGCCGTCGTAGTTGATGGCCGCGCCCCACGGGGTGTGATGCGCAGGGTTGAAGAACTGCGGAGCGTAGGCGTGAAGGTAGTTGCCTTCGGGCCCGAAATGGTTGTACACGACGTCCAGAAAAACCATCAGCGAACGCGAATGCGCCGCATCGATGAGGCGCTTGAGCTCGTCCGGGGCGCCATAACTCGCGTCGGGCGCAAACGGCAGCACGCCATCGTAGCCCCAGTTGCGTCTGCCGGGAAAATCGGCCAGCGGCATGAGCTCGACCGCGGTTACGCCCAGATCGGCGAGATAGTCGAGGCGCTCGATCGCCGCGGCAAAGCTTCCCTCGGCGGTGAAGGCGCCGACGTGAAGCTCGTAGAAGACAGCGTCTTCCCATGGCCTGCCCGTCCAGCCGGCGTCGCGCCACTCGTAGGCCAGCGGATCGACCGCCATGCTTGGGCGGTGAACGTCGTCAGGATTGAATCGCGAGGCTGGATCCGGCACGGTGATGCCGCCGTCGATGCGAAACGCGTAGCGTGTGCCGGCAGGCGCGTCGGCGACGGTCGCTTCGAACCAGCCATCGGCGAGCGCCGACATCTCGACCGAGCGCCGCGAGCCATGCAGGGCCAAATCGAGCTCGACCTGGCGAGCGGCGGGCGCCCACAGGCGGAAGCGTGCGCCGGCAACCGAAAGCTCGACGCCGAACGGCATCGCATGTCGACATCTCATCGCAGGGACATTCGGACCGTTGTCACGTCGCAGGGCGGCTGGTCGATCCGACCCGCATCAGCAGCACCAGCGATCGTCCCTCCAAGGGGTACGTGCTTTCCGCATCGAATATTCCGTCCGGAGCGAGGCCGTCGTCCCGGGCGGTGTCGACGATCGCTTGCCAGCGACCGTCGCCATGTGGCGCAAGCATTTTTGTGGGCAGACGAAATGGCAC
>VBDA01000615.1 GCA_005883655.1 Betaproteobacteria bacterium
CTTCGTTCGACATGACTGCTTCAAGCGGCGACGACGGAACCTCGATCGCGAGATCTCGCGTGCGAATGTGGCCGGCGTCGACGATGACGCAATCGTTGCCGCATTTATTCCCCTTACTCCCCATCTTGGGCTTGCTTTCGCCGATCAGAAAGCTGGCAATCTCCTCGATGGGCTTCTGCGTCGCCGACAAACCGATGCGCGCCGGCGGCAGTGGTGTCAGCGCCGCCAGGCGTTCGAGCGACAGGGCGAGATGGCTGCCGCGCTTGTTGCCCGCGAGCGCGTGGATTTCGTCGACGATGACGGTGCGCGTCGTCGCCAGCATTTTGCGGCCCGACTCGGAGCCGAGCAGGACGTACAGAGACTCGGGCGTCGTGACGACGATGTGCGGCGGCCGCTTGCGCATCCCGGCGCGCTCGGCCTGAGGTGTGTCGCCGGTGCGGACCAGTGTGCGAATCTCGACATCGGGTAAGCCCAGCGCCTTGAGCTCGTCACGGATGCCGGCGATGGGGACTGCCAGGTTCTTCTGGATGTCGTTGGAGAGCGCCTTGAGCGGAGACACATAGACGACGAGCGTCTCGTCGGGCAAGGGTTCGTCGACACCGCGCCGGACAAGACTATCGATCGCGGCAAGGAAAGCAGCCAGCGTCTTGCCGGACCCGGTGGGCGCGGCAATCAGAACGTTGCGCCGCGCCTGAATCTCGGGCCACGCCCGAGCTTGCGGCTCCGTCGGTGCGGCAAAGTGCCGGCTGAACCAGCGGCCGACGGCAGGATGGAACGAAGTGGTTTTTTTCACGGGAACGAGAGCTTACAGGTACCCAAGATAGGGGATGAACGGAAAAGTGCAACCCCCGAAGCGGGGCATAGAGGATAGGTGCACAAACCCGGTTCGGACCACGATCGCAGGGTCAGGTGTGGAAGTCTGTGGGGACCGACGCGGAGCAATCGGGGCTGCGTTCATACTGGGACAGGTCGACGATTTTGCTCGGCGGCAGCCGGGATAGCGTCCGGTTCAGCAGGAAGTAGAGGCGCCTGTCGAAACCGCGTGGCTGGCTTTCCAACAATCCATAAAGTTCGCTTTCGCTTTGCGCCGTTCCGAGAAATTGCCAATGATCGACCACGTGGACATCGGAACGTTCGCGGATACCCACCGGACCGTGATGAGGCCACACTGGAACCGCCAACGGCTTGAGCGCGGCGAATATGCGCACCAGCTGCTTCTTGCGACCGATCTTGCCTATGCAGGCACTCCCCTGCTGATCGATCGGGCACGCAAGGCAGCCTGCCTTTGCAAATCCAGACACGGCAAGCAGACAATGGCAGAGCCGCTGTTTTGTCGCGAGACGAACGAGCGCATTTCGTGCCCTGCGCTCGGACTGGAAAATGCCGAACGACTCAGTCGATCCCGGGCAATCAGCAAGCGGCGCGACATCGACACACGGAACGGCGTCCGGTGAGAACTGCCACGTAAGCGCGACTGCGTTTAGCTTTCGCTTGGCCGTCGCGAAAGCGACATCATCCAACGCCGCCGCGTGAAGTTGCGCGCCCAGCATTCCGCGCGTGGCGCGCCACGTGATATTGGTAACTCGATGCGCATATTCGAGCGCCTTGTCGGTTGCTCGATCGACGCGAAAGTAATTCAGAACGTGCAGCTTCAGGTTGCCGGCCGCGCCCACCAGGAGCGGTTCGTTGCTTTCGCCATGAAAGACGTACGCGCCCGGCGCCTCAGGCAGGCGTTCGATGAGGGACGGATCAAGCGTAGCAGGCAGGACTGGGCCCGCCAACAGGCTCTCGATCGCGTCGCGGACAGCATCTTCGGAATGTTGGCGATGGATCACCTGCCATAGCTGCCAGACGAGATCTGCATCCGGCAAGGCGCGATGTCGCGTCTCGGCGCGCAATCCATGGCTTTCGATCAGTGAATCTAGGTCGTGGTGCGTCAAGTACGGATACAGCTTTCGCGACAACATGACCGAGCAGAGGACCTCCGGACTGAAGCTGACTCCCACCCGTTCGAACTCCGCCCGGAGAAAGGCGTGGTCGAATCGCGCGTTATGCGCGATCAATAAGCGCCCCGAGAGCCTTTGCGCCAGGTCGGACGCGATGTCGCTAAAGGATGGCGCGTCGTCCAGACCGCCTGGCTCCGAGACAATTGACGACGCCGATTGGCCACGCTGGGACGTCTTGATCAGGGTCGTCCATCGGCCGACGCGATCGCCGTCGACCGTGACAACGCCGATTTCGGCGATGCGATTTTCGGCGGGACTGAATCCCGTCGTTTCGACATCGACTATCGCGAGGTGCGTGAAAGAGTCCAAAGTCGGGCGCTGTTCATTTGCATCATTGCACCGGTCCTATTATCGAACGAACGTTCGATAATGTCCAGCCGGGCGATTACGCAGTACTTGGCACAGCGGTGACGGCTAACCGAATCGCGTGGCATGATTGCACGGCCGACAGTTAAGCATTCGGCGTGCTGATTTATCAATTGGAGCAGTGGCCATCATCAAGATCGGAACGCTGTGTTATGTCGTGGAGAGCTGCTTGGCTAGTCCACGAACCCGATGCGCGGTCGGAAAGGTCGTCGAAGTTGTATCGTTGCCGTATTACGCACCTGACTGGACGTACTCGCCAGGCACTTACTACGACATCCGATTCGAGGACTCCATCTTTTATTGCCGCAGCGACAAGTTGTGCCCTATCTCCGACCCCGACGCAGACATAACCGAACCGGAAGACGAAACGATTACCGCGTGAGCACGCTACCGTGCTCTCCTTATGTCCCCGCCTACGGGCCTGCCGCTCAATCTAATCGGATTTCAGGGAATACAATTCAGGAAATCCCATCCTCAACCCTATTCATGGCTCTTCATCCAATAGCCTATCTCCGGCCAAGTTTCCGTCAATGTCTTCGAGCCCATGAACAGACCGGTGTGTCCGCCGGGTGCCAATTTCTTAACGATGGCGGAATGCGGCGTGCCGACCAGATGCTCGGCCTCGAACACCTGCTCCTTGGGCGTTATGTCGTCTGCCTCGCTAGCGAGCAGGTATAGCGGGACCTTGATATCCTTCAGTGACAGTTTTCGCCCCAGGCCGATGAACTCGCCCTTGGCGAAGCGATTCGCCTTGAACAGTTCCTCAATGGCTTGCAGATAGTAGCGACCCGGCAGATCGAGGGCGTTCTCGTACCATCGTTCGAAGCGTTCGGTGCGCGCGACGTAGCACTTGTCGGCGATGTGCTCATAGAGGTCGATGTATTTCTTGAAA
>VBDA01000431.1 GCA_005883655.1 Betaproteobacteria bacterium
GGTCGTATCGTATTGTTTATGGTCGACGTAATGCCGCTTGGCATAAGGAGAAATGATGAGCGCCGGAATACGGGGGCCCGGTCCCCAACGGTCGCCCGCAGGGGGCTTGACGTGGTCCCAGAATCCCCCATTTTCGTCATAGGTCACGATGATCGCAGTCGATGACCAAAGCGGGCTTGCCTTGATGCTGGCGATCAGCTCTGCGATATGAGTATCGCCCGACAGGACATCGGTGTAGCCGGCGTGCTCGTTGAGGCTGCCTTGTGGCTTGTAGAACGCGACCTGTGGCAACTCGCCGCGGCCAATGCTTGCGGCCAGCTCGGTGTAATCCTTGATGTGCACGCTGCGGTCTGCGGTGCCGGGCGCGAAGCGTGCGAAATAATTGAACGGCTGGTGATGCGCCACGAAATACGGCGCGCCGTTCGCGTTGGTGTAGATGATCTTTCTCGGCGCCGCGGGATCCTGCATTCCGTCCCGCAGCGCCATACCAGGCCCACGATATGCGTTTGGCTGAAAGCGTGTCGCCGATGGTCCTGGCGGACTGCGGCGGAAGGGGATGCTTGGACGGATCGGCGAGCCGTGGGTCGCCGCCTTTTGACGGCGCAATGCGCGACGGCTGATACGGCGGCTGCATGGTATTGACCGACCACCCGTCGGACGTTACATCGCCGTCGAGTGTGAATACCGGTGGTCCATTGAGGACCGACGCCGGCGATTCGGGTTTGCGCTTCAGAAACCGTCCATCGAGCTGTGCGCGCAGATTTGCCGCAGCGTCACGATCTTCCGGCGTGCAAGCACAAACGAGCCAGAAATGGTTCAGATAGGAGCCGCCGAACGCGCCGGTAAAGAAGTTATCGGCAAGCGTGTATTCCTGCGCCCATTTCCACAAGGGAAGCTGCGAGCCGTCGTAGTAGCCCATGGTGAGGCCGCCGGCGTCGGACGCGGCAACGTAGCGATCCAGCCGGCCGTCGTTGATCTGTTCCTGGTTCTGATAGAACTTGTGCACCAGGTCGCGCGTAGCCACCGAGAGCGGCAGATTGATCGGCGCAGCATCGATACGGAACGGCCGGTTCGGCAGGTCTTTGGGAAATGCCGGGTCGGCATCCTTTCCCTTCCACACCGGCGGCAAATGGGGCAATACCTTGCCGTCGTTATCGACCTGCGTGTACTGCTCCGGCGTGGCGTTGGCGATCCCGTTCGCTCCCGGAAACAATCCGTAAAGATTGTCGAAGCTGCGATTTTCGGCGTAGATCACGACGATATGCTGGATCTTTTCGAGATCGGTCGAAGTCGTTCGCGAAGGCTGCGGTGCGCAGCTCGCCAGTGCGGCCGCGAGCAGCGCAATGCAACCGGTCCTGGCCGCAATGCCGCTTCTCATTCAGGGCGCCCGACGCGGCCGGGAAGCGGCGGCTGCCATAGCTCTACCTTGTTGCCGTCGGGATCGAGAAACCAGCCAAACCGGCCATACTCATGCTCCTCGATTTCGCCGACCACCTGCCCTCCTCCCAGGTGCACCTGGCCCAGCGCTTCATCGAGATCGTCGACGATGAGGTTGAACATGAACTGATGAGTCGACGGCGCAAAATAATCGGTGTTGGCGGGAAACGGGCTCCACACGGTAAAGCCGTTTGCCGGTATGGATTGCGGCCGGAACTCGATCGAATTCTTGCCGTCGCCGATCCCGAGCCACTGCGAATACCACGCAAGCAATTTCTCGGGATCGGACGATTTGAAAAACAACCCTCCCAGTCCAAGCACTTTTGCCATTCGCTGCCTCTATGTCAGTTTGATTTCCGTGCGGACTGTACCGGCGCGCTCATGTCGTGCCATTACCGCGATTCGATCGCCGGTGCGGCCGCGCACTACCCATTCGATCTTCGCACGATCGTCTGTCACGTGGTAGTCTGGCCAGAACGAAATGCCCGTGTGCTTGTATGCCTTGCCTTCGAGCTGCCCGATATCTTCGCGCCGCTTCCCGCTGATCAGCTCGACACCAGGCGGAAGCGCGATTTCCGCGATGACGCCCCGAACCACTTTGCGCTCGAGCGCCCGCTTGCTCACGTAGCTCGGCAGCCATCCCGTGTTTTGCACGACGAGTCTTATCCGCCAGGTGTCTTCGCCTATCGCATCGGCTTCCGCCACAAGCAACTCGAGCTTTGGAGAAAGCAGCGCCTGCCAAACCAGCCATTTCGGGAACCTCGCGACTTCGCGCTCGAGAAATTGCGGTGGTGGATTTCCGAATGCGTGGAAGCGATTCCATCCGCCGATTTCCACGGCGCCCAGGTCAGGATGGTCGAAGGCTTTCCAATCGACGTGCGCCATCCCGCCAAGCTTGGCTTCGTTCCAGCGAAAGACTTTCAAATCGTCATCGATCGGATGATCGCGAAACCAGTCGATGTATAGATATTTGTCGATGCCTGCCTCGCGCATCGGGCTCCAGATCTCCACCACCCAGCTGAACATGCCCAAGTGGTCGTAAATCCAATCGAAGGCACCGCCGATGACCTGTTTGGGATGGTAGCGAAACTCGTGATAGACGGAGATGTTGGGATAACCGGTGATCTCCGTCCCCTTGGCGCCGACCTTCTGAAAATGCCACAGGTCCTCGGCATGCATTTCGGTGTCCGGAAGATGATCAAACGGCCGCAACAGGACGCCGCTCCAGGTGTGAAATGCGACGCCGCCGCTGATGTTCGGATGGGTCGTGATGAACTCCGCGACCGCGCGGACCTCGGGCTCGGAGGTCGGAAACGGCCCGGCGCCCAGTTGCTCGTACTCCTGTCGCCAGTTAGCTGGGAAGTTTCTATTTAAGTCAATGCCTTGAAGAGTCTTTTTAACCTTTAAGGTGAAGCCGTCGAAGCCCTCGAATCGGCCCTCGGGCAGAATTCGATAATAGGTCCCACCAACCTCCGTCGGATCCCGCCGCACCATCAGGCGAGACTCCTGAGGATGTGATTTCCAGAGTCCGTTCGGGTCGGCGATTCGCATCTGAAGGATTCGGCCGTCGCCGTCGACGTCCTCGACCGTCAGCCCTTCGATCGGCTCTTCGTCGTACGGATAAGCTCGGGTACTGGAGCGCACCCATTTGGGTCGATCGGCCAGCGCCCATTCCGCGCCGTCGGGATTGATGCGTGGGCAAATGTAAAACGCGCGCGTGTCCAGCGCTCGTGTGATGTCGGCATCCTTGCCGTACTCCGTTACCAGCTCATTCAGAAAGTACAGGTTGGCGACCGACGCCGCGACCTCGGTTGAATGGATGTTGCCATCGACCCAGAACGCAGGCTTGTCGATGGCGGCGCCCGTCGCTCGGTTCGTGGCGCTGACCACCCAGATATCGCGACCTTCGTGGCTCTTGCCGATCGATTCGAGCGACACAAGCTCCGGATGTTCAGCGGCGAACGCATGAACGATTGCGGTCAGCTCCGCGTAGCGGACAAAGCGGTCGAATCGGATGGCGGGCATGGTCGGCCAGATCGCAGACAAAGCGCGAAGTGTGGCGGCCTTGGCCGCAGCGAGTCAACCACAAGGCATTCAGCTTGCGGCGGCGTAACGCAAGTCTCGGCCCAGGCGCGATACCAGGCGCCACAGCGGCGCCCCATGATGTGGGCGATCCGTGGCGACTATTGCATCAGCCGGTCAAATGCCGGCGTACCACTCGTATCCCTGGTCCTCCCAGTAGCCGCCTTTGCCGCCGGCGATCTTTTCGAAGCTGTCGACGAGCTCGATGCGCATGACGTACTTGGCATGCTTGTATCCGAGTTGCCGCTCGACGCGAAGGCGGATGGGCGCGCCATTGGCGATCGGCAGCGCCTTGTCGTTAAGCTCGTAGGCGAGGATGGTTTGCGGATGGTAGGCGTCGTCCATGTCGATGCTTTCGTAATACGGACTGCTGCCGTCGCTCTCCATCGGATCGGCGCAATGGAATACCACGTAGCGCGCCGCCGCGCTCGGCCTCACGGCTTCGAGCACCGCCATCAATGGCACTCCTTTCCATTTGCCGATCGCACTCCAGCCTTCGACGCAATCGTGGCGGGTGATCTGCGTTCGGCTAGGCAGCGCGCGCAGTTCCTCGAGCGAAAAGATGACCGGCTTTTCAACCAGGCCACCGACTTCCAGGCCATAAGCCGCGAAGCCGCTCGATGCCAGCGCTTTGTATTGCGGGTTTTCTGGCATCGCGGTTCCATTGCTGCGAAATTCCGGTGAGCGCTCGGACTCCGGGAACTCCTGCGCCATGGACTTGCGCGGCAGGATGGCGCGCTGGGCTTTGCGAGTAAGGATCTCGGTATTGCTCAAAAGCTTGGGGAACCATTCCGTTCGCGAAAGCTTGTCGCAGCCCGCGACCAAAACCGCTCCGGCGGCCGCAAGCGTGCGAAAGAACAGCCGTCGGCGTGGATGAAACGCATGGGAATTCATTTGCTGACCTCCGCCTCGACCCTGTAGCGGCCGGTAATCATCGAACGCAAGTTGTTCCACAAGCCGGTGATAAGCACTTCGAAGACGTGAATCAGCACGAATGCGACTAGCAGCCAGGCAACGATAAAGTGGATCGTTCGCGCCGATTGCCGACCACCGAAAATATCGACCCAGCCCGGCCACAGCGTGTCGAAGCCGGGCGACATCGCCAGGCCCATCAGAATCACCAAGGGCAGCAGCACGAAGATCACGATCAGGTAGGTGAGTTTCTGCAACACGTTGTAGCGTTTCGACGCTTCACCCGAATGATGGCGAAAATGCAGGTGATCGACGACCGACTCCCGGATCGAGCGTAGCTCGGTTCCAGTGGGCGCAAGATCGCGGGCAAGATGGCGGCTGACGATCGAATAGGCAACATAGCAAAGGCCGTTGATGACGAAGATCCAGGCGAAAAACAAATGCCATTGACGGGCCATTGCCAGCCAGCGACCGTCTGGAATGGTCAACCACGAAGGAAAGGCACGTCCGACCAGATTGCCGTTCGGACCGTTCGAGGCCCCCAACACGCCGGTCGTTATGAACTCGTGACCGAAGATCCGCGTTATGCCGGTCACCTTGTCGGAGGCGTCGGTCGCAGATTCGATTTCTAGGATGGGCGGGCGGCCGGTATAGGACGACTTGCCCCAGTACAACGCTGGATGCGCACTGAAGATATTGAGCCCGCTCATCAGCAGAATCGTCAGCGCAATGACATTGATCCAGTGCATGACGCGAACCGGCAGCGTGTGGCGGTAATAAAGGTAGTTTGCCGCCGTGCGCCCGGCGTCGCTGCTTTGGTCCATGAATTTCTCCTGATTCGATCCGATAGCAATGCGCAGGGCCATACTTCATCCTAGTGTATCTCGCCAAGCGCGACCGATCCAGCCGGGGACTGACAATCAGGCGCGCATCCGCCTGGGTCCGCTCACGAACGCATTGTCGCGTTCGAAGAAGCGAAGCTTACGTTCGACCTCGCGGGCAATCCCGATCCGAACGCTTACGCCGATGGTCCCCGCACGCCGGCGCGATGCGCCCAGCCACAGCGGGCCCGGGGCGCAAAGGTCGACTCCGTCGAATCGCCGATCGAGGTCCATCGCCATCGCCAGGCGGCCGGGACCGCGGGCGAGGTCGAGCACGCGCTGTGTTCCGCGATGCCTTTGCATCGACCGCAGGCCTTCCAACGGCTCGAGCGCACGCAACAGGACGCCCGCTCCTACGCCTGGCGATTCGCCACTGACGTTGACCGCGAACCAGCAGCCGTAGACGAAATAAACATAGGCGTGTCCACGCTCCAGAAACAGCGAGTTGTTGCGAGCCGTGCGGCCGCGGAACGCATGTGCCGCCGCATCGCCGATAACGTACGCCTCGGTCTCGACGATGCGGCCGGCGATGCGCTCGCGCGGATGATCGTGGACCAGTATCTTGCCGATGAGATAGCGTGCCAGTGTGGCCGTGTCTCGCGGCAACTCGGCTCGGCGCAATCGGCGAACGGGTCCGATTTCCGACGCGGGGTGTTCTATTTTCGCTGTTGAAGCTGTTGCCACTTTCGCTGCCGGCACGTCACAACGTTGCGTCTTACTTCTTGACGTTCCGAAGATGCATGCGTTTGCGGTCCACCATCTTGGCGCCCGCTCCTTCCAGAACCATGGTTTGAAAATGAGATGCCATTTCGCCGCTCAGGATTGTGATGAAAGCCGCCACCCAACCCCACACCAGCAACACCACCGCGATCGCGATGCCGCCGTACATCAGGTTATAGCTCGCGAGATTCTGAACGTAGCCGTAAAAAAGAGGGCGCGCGGCGACTAGCAGAGACGTTGCAACAACGGCTCCCAACACGATGCTTTTCCAGTTGAGTCGCTTGCGCGGAACGAAGCGGTATATCAGATAGAACGCCGAGAGTATCAGCAGTACGCGAATCAATTGGGCGATCACCGTGAAAGTAGTGCCGGTCTCTCCAGGTAGCAGGCTCACCGCGTTCGACAAAAATAACAGTAGGTAATGGGAAAACAGCGTGCATACGAACAGCACGCCGACGGCGGTCATCATCCCGATCTCGATGACGATGCGTCTCGCCAGGCTGTCTGTTTGTTCGCCCTCATAGGCGATGTTGAGAGCGCGCGACAGCGCTCCGAACGCCCGGCTACCGAGAACGAGCAAGAGCAAGAGTGAAACGATGCCGGCATAGGGATGCGCGTCATGAACCGCGTCGCGGATGATTCGCTGAACCGCGGCGTCACCCTCCGGAACGAATTCCCGTAATAACACGATCGCCTTGCCGATTGCCCAATCCGGACTTACGAAATAGGCGGACAAAGAAACGGCTGCGAGAAGCAGCGGGAATAGCGAGAGAAAACTATAATATGCAATGGCGGCCGCCCATTGCGTAGCGTTGTCGGCAAACGAATCCTTGAGCGCCTGGATGAAAGCGCTGCCAAGGAGACGGACGGTTGCCGCGTTCAGAACCATGGTGGGTTCGTATGTTACGCGCGCACGCTTCGTCTCGCCGGCCCGTGTGTGGGGGTCACGCGCCGGGCTGCCCCGCGTTGGGAAAGAAAAGCTGCGCGCGGTTGACTTTGTAGTCGGAGATCGCTTTCTGGCCTTCGGGCGAAATCACCCAGTCCACGAACATCTGGCCAAGCTCCTTCTTGACGCTCGGGTGCTTGTCCGGGTTTACCACCATCACACCGTATTGGTTGAATAAGCGCTGGTCGCCTTCGACGAGAATGGCCAGGTCGCCACGATTCTTGAAAGATAGCCACGTGCCGCGATCGGTCAGGATGTACGCGTTCATCGATGACGCGGTGTTGAGCGCCGGTCCCATGCCCTGGCCCGTGTCGCGATACCACGGCCCCTTTACCTTGTCGATATCGATGCCGGCCGCTTCCCACAGATCGAGCTCCGCCAGATGGGTGCCACTCTTGTCGCCGCGGGAGACGAAAGGTGCTCTTGCAGCGTCCAGTTTCTTGAACGCCTCCAGAATATCCTTGCCGCCAGCGATCTTCGCCGCATCGCTCTTTGGGCCGAGCAAGACAAAATCGTTGAAATTTCTCCTCGGCCGAGCGCGCGTGCACGAATACAACGTCGGCGTCGCCACGCCGCGCAAGGTCGAGCGCCTGTCCAGTTCCCACGGCTACGACGTGCACCTTGATCCCTGTCTTTTGCTCGAATCGCGGAAGAAGATGGCCGAACAGCCCCGACTGCTCGGTCGACGTCGTCGAAGCGACGGTTATGAACCGCTCCTGCGCCTGACCGCCGATCGTAGCGAGGGCGATCAAAGCGACGAGACTGATCGCAAAGCTGCGACGATCGACTACCGTGGCAATTCTCCTTCCAGAAACTGGGCGGCCTCGCGCGATGCCGGATCCCTGAAAAATCGATCTGCCGGTGTGCGCTCCGAAAGACGTCCTTGATGCATGAACAGGATTTCATCGCCGAGGCGCCGTGCTTGCCCGAGGTTGTGCGTGACCATCACGATCTTGGTGCCGCTGGCGTGCATCGCGACAATACCCTTCTCGATTTCGAGGGCAGCC
>VBDA01000432.1 GCA_005883655.1 Betaproteobacteria bacterium
CCAAACCGTTGCAGGTCTACATCGTTGAGGACTCACCGATCATCCAGCGGCTGCTCGCTTCGGCGATCACCGCGGCGGGGGCGGAGTCGGTCGGCTGCAGCGCCGACGCGCAAACAGCCATCGCTGATCTGTTTGCCCTGCAGCCGGATCTGATCCTCATCGACATCAGCTTGGCTTCCGGCAGCGGATTCGACGTGCTGGAGACGCTGCAGGAGCACAGCCTCGTCCCGGAGGCGGTCAAAGTGGTCCTCACCAATCACGCGAATACCGAATACGAGAATCTCAGCCGGCGGCTCGGCGCCGATCGGTTCTTCGACAAGTCCTCGGAGACATGGGACGCGGTGGCGTTGATCCATGGGCTGGCCGCGAAAAGGCGGAGCGGCAGCGCGCCGCCTCACTCCTCCGCAACGCACCCAGCCTCGTAGCCTTTCAGTCGCTCAGCCCGGCAGTGGCGTCGGTGGGGAGCCTCGACCGCGATGGCTTGCTCATACCATCAGGAAAGATCAAGACCGCTTTTTGCTATCCAATAGCGATTTGAGATTCGCGAACGGCGAATGGGTCGCACCGCCGCGACCGGCACCGGCAGCGTCAGTGCTGCCACCGCCAGTCGCTTCCAATTGCCGCTGGTGTTCATTGTCGTGGCAGTACAGGCATAACAATTCCCAGTTGCTGCCATCGGGTGGGTTGTTGTGATGATTGTGATCCCGATGATGGACCGTCAACTCACGCAGATTGGCGTGGGTGAATTCGCGGGCGCAGCGGCCGCAGATCCAGGGATAGATCTTGAGGGCTTGTTCCCGATAGCTTTGCTCGCGCTTTTCGGCGGCCCGGCGAGCCTCGGCAACTAACCGGTCCAGCTTGCTCGGATCGCCCGTCTTCATAGCGTGTTGCGCATCTCCCCTAGACGCCATGCAGCTCGTTGGTCTTGGCCGCCATGATGAAGTCGTTTTCGTGCAGGCCTTTTATTTTCTTGGTTTGCCAGGAGACGCGGGCCCAGCCCCATCCGAAGCTGATGTCGGGATGGTGGCCTTCGCTTTCCGATAGCTTGCCGATCTTGGCGACGAAGTCCATCGCTTCCTTGAAGTTCTCGAACTTGAAGCTCCTCTCGATGCGGCGCCCATCGTCCGCAAGCACCCACCCGGGCGCCTTCGTCAAATAGACTTCGGCCTCGGCTTTTGTCAGCGGCTGGACCCCGCCACGGCACGGAGTACAGGTCTTGGACAACAAATCGTCGCTCATCACTTCACTTCCGCCTCGTAGATATACAGCGTCGACTTCTCGTCCTCCGGCATGAAATACGCCCGCAAGCCGTTGGCGGTCGCCTCGATCCAGAACGGGTTGTACGTCATCGGCAAGCCGCTGTCGGTCCAGAGCTCGACGGGCACTTGATATATCGCCTGGTTGGACGCGAGGTCGACGATCTCGAAACCACCGAGGGCAAACCGTGGGCCATCCTTCTTGGGCTGGTACATGTTGAGGCCCGAACACAACGCTTCCTGCCGGCCGAGATACTTGCAGTCCTGATAATCGATGTAATGCGAGCGGTTCGGCACACGCAGGTCCTCGGGTCGCGTGCCGGCGTTGCTCACCTTGCCGTCATTGTCGAGCGTCCAGCGATAGAAGCGGCGCGAGCCCCAGCTCACGCCGTGCAAAGTCTTGCTTTCCGTGTTGTAGACGAGCCCGCCGATGTGATCGCCGTAACGGAGCAGTTCCGTTGCTTTCATCGTCGTCGGATCGACTCGATAGATGATCGAGCGGCTGTTCGGGCGGTATTCCGCCGCGGGCACCCAGATCGACTTGCCGTCGTAGTCCATGCCGCCGGGATGGTAGACCGAGCCTTCGCCCAGCGTCAGATCGGCGATCAGATTGCCCTTCGCATCGAACTTGAACAGATGCCCGACGCCCTCACCGGTGTCGCGGTCATATCCTTCCTGCAGTTGCGCGTAGCGGGTCGTCGGCTTCCTGATGTCGACGGTCGACAGAAAATAGGTGTCGCCGATCTTCACCATGCCCTGCGGATGATAGGTATTGAAGGTGATCGGGATCGCCGCCACCGGAGTCCACTTGACGGCTCGGGTGAGTTTCTTGACGCGCTCGCTGACGACGGAGCCCTGATCGACCGCGTGTGCGATCGTAACGAAGGCCATCGTCCATACTGCGAACGTGGCAAACAGCAAGAGCTTGAAGAAAGTCCTGGCCATGTCACCTCCCTTTTTGACAAACGTGCGCGCGTCGCTCAGCCATGCTCGTGCATTCGCTACGACGCCCATGTTACGCCGCCGGCGGCCACGCCGGTATGCCTGGGCTTCCAATCATTTGCTTGATGCGCCGACGTTCGAGCGTTAGCCTTCAGTGTCAGGTGGTGGCCAGGAAGGTCCGCAGGGTCGACGGCCCAGGCGGTCTCGTCCATGCCAAATTTGCAGCCCAAGCCTTCATTCCATCCTTCACCGCGCCAGCCGTCGTTCAGACTGCCGCCCGGTGCATGCGACGCGCATTGCCACGTCTTCGGTCCCGCGGCGCGGTTTCCGTTCGCCGCCGATCGGCCCTTCACGCCGGCGGATGCGCCGAAGGAACGCTTGTTCGCGCTGCATGCGATGCTGGGCGTCGAGCGCTGCATCGTCGTGCAATCGACGTGCCACGGATTCGACAATAGTGTCGTTGCCGATACGATCGCCGCGCGCGGCGGGACTTACCGCGGCATCGCCCTCGCGCCCTTGTCGGTCTCTGACAGGACATTGCAGGAGCTGCACGGCCAGGGCTTCCTCGGTCTCCGCTTCAACTTCATGAAGCACCTCGGCAGCGCGACTCCGATCGAGGAAATCATCAAGCTGACCGCTCGCCTCGCAGCTCTCGAGTGGCATCTGCAAGTCCATTTCGACAGCGCGTGGATCGATGAACTGGCACCGTGGTTTCTGCGTTCCGCCACGCCGGTGGTCATCGATCACATGGGGAGAATCGATGCGTCGCGGGGCCTCGCGCAGCCGGCGTTCCGCACGCTGTGCCGGCTGATGGACGATTCCCGCATGTGGGTGAAGGTGAGCGGTAGCGATCGCATCTCACGCCAAGGGCCCCCATATTCAGACGCCATTCCATACGCGCGTTTGCTCGTCGCCCGGTTCGGCGATCGAACTTTGTGGGGCACCGACTGGCCGCATCCCAACAGTGAGCACCTGCCCGACGACGGCGTGTTGACCGATCTCCTCGATCAGATAGCGCCGTCGACAAGTCTGCGGCAGACACTTCTCGTCGAGAACCCGCAGCGCCTATATCGATTTCCGATGTTGCTCGAAGCTGAAACACGCCCCGCAGCAGCGAGCTGACAACGATTTCCATGAACAAGCGCCTCGCCGACAAGATTGCCATCGTGACCGGCGCCGGCTGCGTCGGCCCCGGGTGGGGCAATGGCCGAGCCACGGCGTTCCGATACGCGCAGGAAGGGGCAAAGATCTTCGCGGTCGACCGCGATTCCGCCCGGCTCGAGGAGACCCTCGCACGCGTGCGCGAAATTGGCGGCACCATCGAGCCGTTCTGCTGCGACATGACCGACGGCAACGCGGTTGCGCGGATGGTCGCTGCCTGCACTGACACCTGGGGTGGCCTGCATGTGCTGGTCAACAACGTCGGCGGATCCGCGGCGGGCGGTCCGGCCGAGATGTCCGAAGAGGTGTGGGATGCGCAGGTCGACCTCAATCTCAAGAGCGTCTTCCTCGCATGCAAACATGTGCTGCCGATCATGGAGCAACTCCGCGGTGGTGCAATCGTTAACATCGCTTCGACCTCCGGCGTGCGTTGGACTGGCTCGGCGCAGGTCGCGTACGCCGCGGCCAAGGCCGGCGTCATTCAGTTGTCACGCGTCGTCGCCGTGCAATATGCGGGCAAGGGGATTCGGGTAAACACGGTGGTGCCGGGGCAGCTGCACACTCCCATGGTCGAGGCGCGGCTCGCGCGGCAGCGCGCCGGAGGCGACGTCGAGGCGCTTCTACGGCAGCGGCAGGCACGAATCCCGCTGGGCTTCATGGGAGACGGCATGGATACGGCCAACGCGGCGCTTTTCCTAGCCTCCGACGAAGCGCGGTTCATCACCGGCGCCGAGCTGGTGGTGGACGGCGGCATGACGATTCGCTGCGATTGATGCGGCATTGGCGTGTGCGGGGGTCTTGGCCTACGGCCCGGCCGTTGCTTTGACGAAGGAGCAGACATGTTGAGAAAACTTGCGATGATCCTCGTGGCCGGGCTGGCGATATTGGCGGGCGCTGCATTTGCTCAGAGCGGCGCTCCGGTCAAGATCGTCATTGCGTTTCCGCCGGGAGGCCCGGTTGATTTCGTGGCGCGCATCCTGGCCCAGGGTCTCGGCGAAGACCTCGGGCAATCGGTGATCGTCGAAAACCGTCCCGGTGCGAACGGGGCGATCAGCGCGCAGGCGGTCGCCAAGTCCGCGCCGGACGGGACGACGCTGTGGTTCACCAGTGCCGGCGCCGCGGTGATGAATCCCGCGCTTTACGACAGCCTGACCTATGACATGCAACGCGACTTCGCGCCGGTGTCGCTGGTGGTCAACAATGTCGAGGTACTGGTCGTCAATCCCGCCAATCGCGCGACCAGCGTCACCGAGCTCGTCGCCCAATCCAAGCAGAATCCGAATCCCATGCCGATCGCGTCATCGGGGATCGGCAGCATGCCGCATCTGGCGATGGAATTGCTTGCCGATTCCAGCGGTGCCAAGCTGATGCACGTTCCATACAAGGGTGCAGCGCCCGCGATCACCGACGTCATGGGCGGGCAGGTGAGTGGATTCTTCGGCGATATTCCGGGACTGATCGGATTCATCAGGGGCGGCAGACTCAAGCCGCTGGGTATCGCCGCGCCCTCGCGGCATCCGCTGCTGCCCGACGTGCGCACTCTGGACGAACAGGGCATCCACGGTGTCGATTCGAACAACTGGTACGCGCTGTTTGCGCCCATGAAGACGCCTCCCGCACGCATCGAGCAACTGAACGCTGCCGTGCGCCGCGTGCTGACGTCCGAGTCATACCGAAAGCGATTGCTCGAGTCCGGCGCGGAACCGATGCCGTCGACTCCCGAGCAGCTCGCCGCGCTGGTCAAGGCTGATACGGCCAAGTGGGGCCGGATCATTCGCGACAAGAAGATCAAGGGCGAATGAGCACCGGACCCCGCATTCCGCTCGTCGAGCCGGGAACGCGTCCCGAGCTCGCTTCGATCGAGCAGTCGATCGTCTCCGAACGCGGACGCATCTCCGCGCTCTATCGAGCGCTGCTCAACAGTGCGCCCCTCGCCGAAGGCTGGGAAAAGCTCTTAACCGCGATCCGCAACCGGAGCTCGCTTCCGCCGGATTTGCGCGAGATCGTGATCCTCAGAGTGGCGGTGTTGAATCGTGCTCCGTTCGAATTCGCCGCGCATCTTCCCGTTGCCAGGAACGCGGGCGTGAGCGAGGAGAAGCTCGCCGCGATCGAATTGCCGCAGATCGGCAAGCCCTTCAGCGTTCTCGAAAGAACAGTCCTCGAGTTGACCGACGCGATGACACGTGACGTGCAGGTACCCGACGCATTGTTCGATCCGATCTCCCGGCACTTCGACCGACGGGCAGTGACCGAGCTCGTTGCAACGATCGCTGCCTACAACATGGTGTCGCGATTTCTCGAAGCGCTGCGCATCGGGCATTAGACTCGCGTGGAACCTCGTCACTGCCTGCTACTGAAGGCTGTCGTCGATGATTCGGACGATGCGAGCTTGCTCGCTGGCTTGACCGGGCTTCGACAAATCCTCACAGCTCCGTTCGCTGAATTCGCCGTCTATCGCGGTTTGCAGACGCCTGACCTGTACGCATACGGCCTGCTCGAAGGCGCTGCGTATCCCGCCGATCGGGACCTGCAACGATTCGACGCGATGGCAAGACAACTGCCGGTGTTCGCCACATCCGCGCCGGCGATCGACCGCCTTGAAAACGTGTTCGCGGCGACCGGCGCCTCGGCGGGGGCATCGGCGCGATTCCGCTACATCGTCGAAACGGATGCAGCAGATGGCTGGGAAGGGGAGATCTTCCGCTGGTACGACGTTGAGCACATGCCGGGGCTTGCGGCCGTCCCCGGCTGCGTACGCGCACAACGCTTTCTCAACCGCGATGGCGGGCCGCGCTCACACGCTTGCTACGACCTCACCGACCCGAACATACTGCAAACGGCGGCATGGCTTGCAGTGCGTCGCACCGCTTGGAGCGATCGCGTCCGGCCACAATTCCGGAATACCCGCCGGACGATGTTTCGTCTCTTGCAGGTGGCTTCCGGACATTAAGGCCGATGAGGCGCCGCCGTTCCCCGCTGCGGCGCGACACGATCTTCCGCATCGCCGTTGACCAAGCCGATCACCGCCGCGGCGGCGATGATCCCGGTCGAGGAATCCGGCTCCATCATCATTCCGCCGGGGCACGCCCTTTCTACGACGATCCGAATTGCATCAGAGTTTGCGCGTAAGCAGGCGCCGTCGGCTCATGCATGAAATACACATGGATTTCGCGCCATGACGTGGCCTCGAGCTTGTGCGCCCACTGTTTGAGATCGTCGTCCGAATACGTTTCGAGTCGAAGCCGGACGTAGCCCCAGGGGGCCGTTTCCACCAGAGGCGGCGGCGCGTTGTCTTCTCGCTCGGAAAGGCACAGCGCCGCTCCGGCTCCCTTGAGCGCGTCGTAGACATCGTCCGCGAACCAGCTATCGTTGCGAAATTCGAACGCTGCGCCGTGGTCGCCGGGTATTTCAGGTTCGGCGGCAGCTGAAACAGCACCGCACCGCGCTTGGCGCCCAGCGCGGCAAGGTTCCGGTACAGAAAATCGACCGAATCGGCAACCGCCTCCACTTTGAGTCGCGCCATGTGAGTGATCCGCCGCGATGCCTTGATCGCGAACCGGAAGCCCTCCGGCGTCAAGCTGGCCCAGTTCTCGAGCATGGCGGTGTTGGGCATTCGATAGAAGGTGTTATTGATCTCGACTGTCGGTAGGCGCTCGGCGTAATAGGCCAGCATCTCCTCCGGCTTGATCTTGTCCGGGTAGAAGTTCCCCTTCCATTCCTTGAAGGAATAGCCGCTCGCACCTGCCAGGAGCCTCGAAGTTGTCACGTGTGCATTCCTCTCTTTGTCCCTAGAATTCCGGCATGGCGAAAAACAATCTCACCGAATACTCCGCCAAGCGCACCTTTGCGGCCACACCCGAGCCGGCGCCGGCGTTGCCCGCGGCCGGGAGCGGGCCGCTGCTGTTCGTCGTCCAGCAGCATGCAGCCCGGCAACTGCACTATGACTTCCGGCTCGAATGCGAAGGCGTCCTCAAGTCCTGGGCGGTTCCCAAGGGTCCGGCGCTCGATCCTGGTGAAAAGCGGCTCGCCGTACACGTCGAGGATCACCCTTATGACTATGCCTCGTTCGAGGGCGTGATTCCACCCGGGCAATACGGCGCGGGCGAAGTGATCGTCTGGGATTGCGGCGTCTACTCCCCCGACGAGGGCGGCGAGACTTGGTTCCACGACCGTGGGCAGGCGGAGCGACAGGTGATGGAAGGCCTCGAAAAAGGCAAGTTGAGCATCCTTCTGCGCGGCGAGAAACTGAAGGGCTCCTTCGCACTGGTGCGCACCAAGGACAAGAAGCAGTGGCTTCTGATCAAGCACAAGGACCGGTTCGCCGCTGCCGCCGCTATCGTCGATGTCACCGCGCAGAACCGCTCGGTTCTGTCCGGGTTGGCGGTCGCGGACCTCAAGGTCGTCCCTGCGCACCGCATTCCCGCCTCACGGCTCGTTCCATCGGGCAAGTTCGAAGCGATGCCGGCCACGCTCGCCCCCATGCTCGCCGAAACGGGCGACTTCCCCTTCAATCGCGCGGACTGGATATGGGAGCCCAAGCTCGACGGCTATCGGGTACTTGCGTTCATCGACGAGCACGGGGTCAAGCTGCGTTCGCGGAAGGGACTCGAGCTTTCGTCCAAGTTCCCGCGGCTTGCCGCCGAGCTGGGCAGGCAGGATGCGAGAGGCATGATCCTGGACGGCGAGCTGGTGGCGTTCGACGCAAACATCAAACCGTCCTTCGCGGCGCTTCAAGACCGCGCCCAGTTGAAGACCGAGCGCGAAATCGCTGCGGCCGACGAGCACGTGCCAGTGGTCTTTTTCTGCTTCGACCTGCTCTATTTCGCCGGAATCGATTTGCGCCAATCGGCGTACCGCGATCGGCGGCGCTATCTTGCCCAGTGCCTGCTGCCTTCCCCCCGCGTGCAGCTCGTGCATGCGTCGGAAGACGGGATGGCATTGCAGACAGCGGCGATTGCCAACGGCTTCGAGGGCGTGATCGGCAAGCGCAAGGAAAGCCGCTACGAAAGCGGCCGCCGCTCGACGTCGTGGCTGAAGGTCAAGCCCACGCATAGTGCGGACTTCGTTGTCGGCGGGTATAGCCGGGGAAAGGGCTCGCGTGCCTCGCTCGGCGCGCTCCTCGTCGGTTACTGGGACAGTGGTAAGTCGAGGGGCAAGCTGCGTTACGCCTCGCACGTCGGCTCCGGCTTCGACGAGCGCACGCTCGTGCAAGTGAAGGCGCGGTTGGATCCGCTGCAAAGAAAGAGCTGCCCGTTCGTCGAAGAGCCGGAGCTCAATGCACCGACGACCTGGGTCGAGCCCGAAACCGTCGCCGAAGTGCGTTTTCACAGCTGGACCGAGGACGGCGCGCTGCGTGCGCCGGTGTTCCTGCGGTTGCGCGACGACGTCGATCCGAAAGCGGTGCGGCGCACCGAAGTCGGCCCGACTCGGCAGGCGACTTCTCCGTCTGGCGGCGGCCCGGTCGACGAAGTCGTGGCGCAACTCGAAAACACAAGGCCAGCGTTCACGATCGCGGTGGGCCCGCATCGCATCCGCCTGACCCACCTCGATCGCGTCTACTGGCCGGCGGATGCGGCGCTGCAACAACCTGCGCTGACCAAGCGCGATCTGCTGCGCTACTTCGCCCAGGTCTCACCCTTCATCCTGCCGCATCTGGCTGATCGCCCGCTGACCATGATCCGCATGCCGGACGGCATCCGCGGGCAGCGATTCTTCCAGAAGCACTGGGAGCAGGAGCGGCCGGCGTTTGTCGAGACCATCACGGTATTCTCGGGTCACAAGGACGAGCATCACCAGTATCTGCTGTGCAACAACCTGCCGACGCTGTTGTGGCTGGCGCAGTCCGGGACGCTCGAATTTCACGTCTGGCATTCGCGCGCCAGCCCCGCATCCGACTCGCCCGTAAGAAGCACCGATTACGCCACTTCGCTGGCGACGCTGGAGGGCTCGATACTCAACTATCCCGACTACGTGCTATTCGACATCGATCCTTACATCTAGCCCGGTGGCGAACCCGAGCTCAACACGACCGCCTTCGAGAAGGGCAAGGAGGTGGCATTCTGGCTGCGCGAGCTCCTGCTCAGCATGTCGCTCGAGCCCATCGTCAAGACCTCGGGTAAGACCGGCCTGCACGTGTTCGTGCCGATCCGGCGCACCATCGATTTCGATGCGGCGCGGCACGTGTCCGAGCTGGTGGGCAGGCACCTGATGCGCCTGCACCCCAAGGACATCACCCTGGAGTGGAGCGTGCCCAAGCGGACAGGCAAAATCTTCATGGATTACAATATGAACGTTCGCGGCAAGACGCTGAACGTCGCCTATTCGCCGCGAGGCGAACCCGGGGCGCCGGTGTCGATGCCCTTGACCTGGGAAGAGCTCGCAGGCGCGCATCCGCTCGATTTCAGAATCACCAACGCGGCGCAGCGCCTGTCAGAGACGGGCGATCGATGGCGCGACGCCCTGAGCCGCAAGCAGAGCCTTGAGAGCGCGTTAAAGCTCGTCAAGGCCTGAACAACGAGGGAGGAAGGACATGGCTGCACGATCGATAGCATCGTTGACGGTTTCGTTCGGGCTGGTGTCGATACCGGTGAAACTCTTTTCGGCCACCGAGGCCAGCCGCGCAATCTCCTTCAATCTGCTGCACAAGGGCTGCGGGTCGCGCTTGAAGCAGCAGTACATCTGCATCAAGGAGGAAGTGCCGGTCGTGCGCGAGGACATGGTCAAAGGCTATGAATTCGCCAAGGACCAGTACGTGATGTTCACGCCCGAGGAGCTGAAGGCGATGGAGGAGGCGGGCACCCACATGGCCGAGATCACCGAATTCGTGCCGATCGAGGCGGTCGACCCGGTTTACTTCGACAAGGCGTACTATCTCGCGCCGGACAAGGGCGGCGCCAAGCCTTTCGCGCTCCTCGCGAGCGCATTGCGCGAGTCAAAGCGCTGCGCGCTCGGGCGCTGGGCCGCGCGTGGCAAGCAGTACATCGTAATGATCCGTCCGGTCGAAGAGGGCCTCGTCATGCAGCAGCTCCTCTACGCCGGCGAAGTGCGGTCGATCAAGGACATCGAGATCCCGAAGACCGAGGTGAAGGCGGCCGAGCTCAAGCTGGCGAAGATGCTGATCGAGCAGCAGGCGTCCGACACCTTCGATCCCGCCGTGTACACCGATGAGGTGAGCGCTCGCATCGAGGCGGCGGTGCAGAAGAAAGTCGAGGGCCAGGAGATCACCTTGGCCGAGGCGCCCGAAGGCGGCGGCGCTCAGGTCATCGATCTCATGGAAGCGCTGCGCGCCAGCCTCGAAAAGAAAGCGGCGGCACCGTCCAAGGCGCGCGAGCCGCAAGCTGAAGCGCGCAAGCCGCCCAAGCGGGCGCAGGAGACTCCCGCCGCCGCCGTGGCGCCAGCGGCGCGCAAGCGTGTCAAGAACAAGGCTTAGCACGCAAAGCAGCGCTTCGATGCATCCGTACGGCGTCGGCGACGTCGAGAAGCTGCTTCACCTGCCGCGCAGCACGATTCGGGCGTTGATCGCCGCCGGATTCGTGTCGCCCGCACGCGGGCCCCGCAACGCGTGGCTTTTTTCCTTCCAGGACCTGATCGTGCTGCGCACCGCCCAGGCGCTAGCCGACGCAAAGGTGCCGCCAAGGCGGATCACGAAATCGGTGAGAGAGCTTCGCCGCCACCTTCCGGATGCCATGCCGCTTTCAGGCTTGAGCATTTGCGCGGTCGCCGACCGCGTCGTCATCCGCGAAGGCGGGCGCCGCTGGCAAGCGGAGTCAGGGCAGTACCTGCTCGCGTTCGAGGGCGATCCCGCAGACGGCTCCCTGAGCGTGATCGAGCAGAAGAGGGTGGCCGAGGCGCCGAGCGGCGCGGAGGAGTGGTTCGACAAGGGCGCAGCCCTGGAGCGAGATGACCTCGAAGGCGCGCTAGGCGCATACGAGCGAGCCATCGCCATCGATCCGGCGTTTCTCGATGCCCACATCAACCTGGGACGGCTCTTGCACGAAGGCGGGCGCCTTGCGAAGGCCGAGCAGGTCTATCGCGCCGCGATCAAGGCGTGTGGAAGCGATCCGTTGCTGCTCTACAACCTGGGCGTGCTCCTCGAAGACATGGATCGCAAGACGCAGGCGATGGAAGCCTACGAGGCCGCGCTGCGCAGTGACCCCGGTCTGGCGGATTGCCACTACAACCTGGCGCTGCTCTACCAGCAGCTCGCGAAGCCAAAGGAGGCCATCCGACACATGTCGCGGTATCGGGCGCTGATGGAGGCCCGATCGAAATAACGAGACTTATCTGTTCGAATCCGGCCAGATCGGATGGGGGCCTTGAATACAGATCCGGA
>VBDA01000433.1 GCA_005883655.1 Betaproteobacteria bacterium
ATGGATCGATTGCCCTTGGCTCGCTTGAGATTCCCGGATTTGCCTCGGGCGCGGAGCCGGATTGGACGACGCTCGAGTCCATGCAGCATCGCATCGCCACGAATGAAGAAAGGATGATGCAATGACAGGCTGGATGTTGCCTACATGATGCAGCTCGCCACCATTATCGTCGAGCGCCGACGCATTGCCGTCGCGACGGTTTCGGATTTGTGCATTCGGGCGGCCGAACGCGCGTTAGCGAACCAACGCTCGCATACAGGGACTGAGTATCATGGCCATTGAGCGGCTCGGCATCATCATGAACGGCGTCACCGGGCGGATGGGGACCAATCAGCACCTTATCCGCTCGATCTGCGCCATACGAAACGAGGGCGGCGTGCGTCTTGCCGACGGCCGGCGGGTGATGCCCGATCCCATCCTCGTCGGCCGCAACGCCGACAAGCTTTCGGCGCTCGCGGCCGCCAATGGTGTGACTCGCTGGAGCACCGATCTCAATGCGGCGCTGGCGAACAAGGACGATGCGCTCTACTTCGACTCGGCGTCGACCGGCTTGCGGCCCAAGCTCATCAAACAAGCCATCGCCGCCGGCAAGCACATCTATACCGAAAAGCCGGTGGCGCCGACGGTCCGCGAAGCGATGGACCTTTATCGCGCGGCGAAGGCCGCAGGCATCAAGCACGGTGTCGTGCAGGACAAGCTCTGGCTGCCTGGCTTGCTCAAGATGAAGATGCTGGTCGATTCCGAATTCTTCGGCCGCATCCTGTCAGTGCAGGGGGAATTCGGGTATTGGGTGTTCGAAGGCGATTGGCAGCCCGCACAGCGACCGTCGTGGAATTATCGCAAGGAGGACGACGGGGGAATAATCATCGACATGCTTTGCCATTGGCGCTATGTGCTCGACAATCTCTGGGGCGAAGTCAAGAGTGTTTCCTGTCTCGGCGCGACGCACATTCCGAAGCGCTGGGACGAGCACGGTCGCGAGTACAAGCCGACTGCCGACGATGCTGCATACGCGACCTTCGAACTTGCCGGCACACAGGGGCCGGTAATCGCGCAGATCAACAGCTCCTGGGCAACGCGCGTGCGTCGCGATGACCTAGTGACCTTCCACGTCGATGGAACGCTGGGCTCGGCGGTCGCGGGGCTGACCGATTGCTGGACACAGGCGCGGGCCAACACCCCGAAGCCGGTCTGGAATCCCGACGTGCCGCAGACGATCAACTTTTTTGACACCTGGCAGAAGGTTCCAACGAACCAGATTTACGACAACGCATTCAAGGTCGAGTGGGAACTGTTTATTCGCCATTTGTTCGACTACACGCCCTTCCGCTGGAACCTGCTCGAGGGCGCCAAAGGGGTCCAGCTCGCGGAGCTCGGTCTGAAGAGCTGGGCCGAGCGACGGTGGCTCGACCTCCCGGCTCTGGAGGCTTGAGACGGTGAATCGCATTCGCCTGCGCCTGCCTCGCGCCGACGGAACGACGCACGATTACACCTTGCGCGGACCCGGAAACTGGACGCTTCCCGAGCCCGGCACCCGCTTCAACCGCATCGCCTACTCGGCAGCACACGTCGTTGCCGACCCTTTTTCATCCGCCGATCCGTGGCTCTCGCCGGCGGTCGACTGGGACGCGACGCTGGGCTATCGGAGTTATCTTTGGTCGCTGGGCCTCGGCGTCGCCGAAGCGATGGACACCGCGCAGCGTGGCATGGGCCTCGACTGGCCAAGTTCGCTCGAATTGATCGATCGATCGCTCTCGCTCGCGCGTGCAACGCCGGGGGCCCTGATCGCCTGCGGTGCGGGCACCGACCATCTCGAGCCGCGGCCCAATACGACATCCGACGATGTCATCGCCGCCTACGAGCTGCAATGCGAAGCCGTCGAAAGCCGCGGCGGCCGTATCGTTCTCATGGCCAGCCGCGCGCTGGCGGCCTGCGCCAAGTCCCCCGACGATTACGCCAAGGTCTACGCGCGCATCCTGCAACAGGTGCGCGAGCCGGTGATCCTGCACTGGCTGGGCGACATGTTCGATCCGGCGCTCGCCGGCTACTGGGGACACGCCGATCCCGACCGCGCGATGGACGTTTGTCTCGAGGTCATCGAGCGCTACGCCGCCAAGGTCGACGGCGTCAAGATCTCACTGCTCGACAAGCACAAGGAGATCGCCATGCGAAGGCGCCTTCCAAGCGGTGTGCGCATGTACACCGGCGACGATTTCAATTTCGCCGAGCTGATCAGTGGCGACGAATCGGGATATTCGGATGCTCTTCTCGGCATCTTCGATCCGATCGCGCCCGCGGCGGCGGCGGCACTCGCGGCGCTTAAGGAGGGGGATCGCGCCGCCTTCGATGCGATCCTCGCGCCCACCGTGCCGCTGTCGCGCCATGTGTTCTGTGCGCCGACCCGGTTCTATAAGACCGGCGTGGTTTTTCTCGCTTGGATAAACGGCAGGCAAAAACATTTCGTCATGGTCGGCGGCCAGCAAAGCGCCCGCAATCTTCTTCATTTCGTCGAGCTGTTCAGGCTCGCCGACGCCGCCGGCCTGCTGGTCGATCCCGAGCTCGCGAGCGAGAGAATGCGCACGCTGTGCGCGCTGCACGGTGTCAGCGTATGAAATGCAAGTCGGCGGCAGCGAGCAAGGAAATTCGTGCCTGAATCGGTTTCGACTCCGGACCCGAGCCTGCTGTCGATCAACACGGCGACGGTTCGCCAGCAATGGCGCCTGCCCGACATCATCAGCGGCTGCGCGGCGCTCGGCATTCGCGGCATCGCGCCGTGGCGCGATCAGGTTGCCGAGACGGGGCTCAAGGAAGCCGCGCAGCGCATCCGCGACGCCGGCCTCTTGGTTTCCGGTTATTGCCGCGGAGGCATGTTTCCGGCCATCGATGGCGCCGGTCGCCGCGCGGCGCGGGACGACAACCGCCGGGCGGTCGACGAGGCGCTCACCGTCGGCGCGAGGTGCCTGGTGCTGGTGGTCGGCGGGCTGCTCAAGGATGGCGAGGGCCGCATCGCGTCAAAGGACCTCGCAGGAGCGCGTTCGATGGTGCGTGACGGCGTGGGCGATCTTCTCGAATACTCGCGCTCGGCCGGCATGCCGCTGGCGATCGAGCCTTTGCATCCGATGTACGCCGCGGATCGCGCCTGTATCAACACCATGGCTCAGGCAAACGATTTGTGCGACGAGCTGGGCGACGATGGACTTGGCATCGCTGTCGACGTCTACCACGTGTGGTGGGATCGAGAGCTCAAGGATCAGATCGAGCGCGCGGGCGACAAGCGCTTGCTCGCTTTCCATTTTTGCGACTGGCTCGTTCCCACCCGCGACCTGCTGCTCGACCGGGGCATGATGGGAGACGGCGTCATCGATCTCCCGCTGATCCGATCGTGGATGGAACGCGCCGGCTATCGCGGCGCGCACGAAGTGGAAATTTTTTCGGCGAACGATTGGTGGAAGCGCGATCCGGTCGAGGTCCTGCGCACCTGCATCCACCGCCATCAGACGGTCTGCTAGCGCGAGCGATCGCAGGAAATCGGACGAGGGCCGGACGGCCGCTACCAGACTTCGGCCTGCGACTCTTCTCCGCGCAGCATTCCGTCACCCGCCTTGCACCCAAACGCAGCCGCGAACGCAGGCTGGTGCGACAATGAGCCGGTCACCCGCCATCGCGGCGGCGAATGCGGATCGGAGACGGCCAACATGCGTTCGTGCTCGTCCCTGACCTTGATTCGCCAAACCTGCGCGAACGAGACAAAAAATCGCTGCTCGGGCGTGAGCCCGTCGATGGATTGCGAGGGGTGGCGCACGGCGGCTTTCTGAAATGCCAGGAACGCGAGCTTGAGCCCGCCGATGTCGGCGATGTTCTCTCCCAGGGTGAGCTTGCCGTTGAGTTTGATATCGTCGACTGCGACATAGCTGCCGTACTGCTTCTCGATACTCGCCGCGCGCTCGCTGTAGCGGCGTGCATCGTCCGCCTGCCACCAGTCGCGCAGATTCCCTTCCGCGTCGTACTGGCGGCCGTAGTCGTCGAAGCCATGCGTGATCTCGTGCCCGATCACCATGCCGATGCCACCGTAGTTGATCGCCGCGTCGGCGTCGGCGTCGAAGAAAGGCGGCTGCAGGATCCCGGCGGGAAAGACGATCTCGTTGCGGGTCGAATTGTAATAGGCGTTGACGATATGGGCCGCCATGAACCATTCGCCGCGGTCGACCGGACGCCTGAGCTTGGCTAAAGTGCGGGACATCTCGAAACGGTTGGCGCGCAGCCAGTTGCCGGCGTAGCTTTGGCTGTCGACGCGCAGGGCGGAATAGTCGCGGGGAGGATCCTGATAGCCGACCTTGATGTCCATCGCGACCAACTTGATTCGAGCCTGCGCTTTGGTCACATCACTCATCCACTCGAGCGTATCGATGCGCTCGGCAAGCGCCACCTTGATGTCGTCGACCGCCTCGCGCGCCTTGGCTTTGGCCGCAGGCGCGAAGGCAGTCGCCACGAATAGCTGGCCCGCGGCGTGCCCCATCGGCTCGGCCCCGATGCGGCCGCTGATCACATCCAGGACCCGCCGGAAGCGCGGCGCGGGAGACTTGGTACCCTTGAGCGTGGCGTTGTAAAAGCGATCGTGCTCGTCTTCAAAGGCTCGAGGAAGCACTGGCGAGGCTTCGCGCAAAAGCTGCCAGCGAAGATACGCACGCCAGGTCGAAAGGTCCACGTCTCGCGCAAGGGCCGCAAAAGCCTGAAAGAATTCGGGCTGCCTGACGTTGACCGGCGTCGAGCGCGGGATTCGCAAGGCGTCGAAAAACCGGGACCATGCAAATCCCGGAGCCAACACTCTGAGATCGTCCTGCGTCATGAGATGATAATTCGCATAGGGATCACGCAGTGCGGCGCGCTCCCGAGACGCGCGTGCAAGCGCGAGCTCAAGCGCGAATATTTCTTCCGCCTTGGCCTTCGCGACCGCGGGCGAATCGCCGGCCAGCGCCAGCACGGCGGCGATGTGCGATCGATACGCGTCGCGCCACTGGCTGAATTTCGCGTCGGCATTGAGATAGAAATCACGATCGGGCAGGCCCAGTCCGCCTTGGACCAGCACCAGCACGTTGCGACTGCTGTCCTTGTCGTCAGGGCTGACACGAACGAGTCCGAATCCAGACTCGATGCGCTCGGCATGCCAGCGCGCGATCGCGCGGGCAAGGGAATCGCGCGACTGGATGCCGGCGGCACGAGAGAGATCTTGAGCGAGTGGGCGAATCCCGGCGTGTTCAATCGCTGCCTCGTTCATGCCGGCGGCGTAAAAATCGGCGACCTTCCGCAACGCAGGCTGCGCACGCAGGGCTCGATCGTGTTGCGCGAGCTCGAGCGAAGACTTGAGCTGACGAGCGTTGCGCTCGAACACTTCCTCGAACCCTCCCCATCGCGAGCGATCGGCAGGAATCTCGGTGCGCTCGAGCCAGTTGCCGTTCACATAGGCGTAGAAATCGGTGCATGCACCGACGGCGGCGTTCAGATCTGCGACATCCAGCGCTGACCGAGCCTCG
>VBDA01000434.1 GCA_005883655.1 Betaproteobacteria bacterium
ATCACGACCATGATAGGCACCGCGATCACGCCGTTGATCACCGCTGCCCAGAACAAGGCGCGGATCGGATCGATCGGCGAAAAATCCAGCGCCACGCCACCCAGCGTGGCGAGGGCAATGATGGCGTAGAACTCTCGCGCCTCGAGCAGCTTCAGGTCGAGGCCGCGCTTCCATTCGAATGTTTCCGAGACAGCATACGCGGCCGAGCCGGCGAGCACCGGCACCGCGATCATGCCGGTGCCGATGATGCCGAGCGCAAACAACAAGAAGCTG
>VBDA01000616.1:0-1451 GCA_005883655.1 Betaproteobacteria bacterium
ATCGGCCGCGCCGGCATTCAGGTCGCAGTCATTAGCCGAACGGGCGGCGCTTTCCGCCTCAAGTCGATCGAAGGTGATCACGCGCCGCTCGTCAATGGGCAACCCGCAACGGGCGCCGGGGTCGATCTCTCGTCCGGTGACGTGATCGAAATCGCCGGGTCGACGCTCGAGTTCGTTTACCTCGCTTGAGTTTCGCGGTTCTGGAACCTGAGGCGTCACACGCCAGCGGTGTGCAGGCACGACTGTTGCTTCCACCCTGTTCCGTACACCGCTCGAGGCTGGCGAATGAGCACATGTTCTCAAGAACAGCGGGCAGACCTTTCAAGCGTGCAATAAAGCGTCCGCGTTTCGAAACCACGCCGGGTGACAACTAGGGTCGGTGTTGGAGTCGTCACAATGTGACGTCAGACGTCACGTGTGCCGATGTCGCATGGGGACAGCACGTGGGCCAGCAAGTGAAGGAAATGCGATTTCCGCCAAACCAAGGATCGTTGTGCAGCCTATCCGACGAACGGTTTTTGCTGGGGAATGTACGGCTAAATAGACTAGAACGCGGCGCTGCCGGGGACCTTGGCACGCCAGTTGCGTAAGACTTGATCAGCATCCCTTCGATGCCAAGGGTTTGGGAGTCCTATTCACTCTACGGAGATGGCAATGAAACGCTTACAACAAGGCTTTACCTTGATCGAACTGATGATCGTGGTTGCGATCGTCGGTATTTTGGCGGCGATAGCATTGCCGGCCTATCAGGACTATGTGATTCGTTCGAAGATGTCGGAAGCCATTGCGGCCATTGCGGCGTGCAAGACCTCGGTCGCGGAATACTCGTCCTCGCATACCGCGTATCCGGTACGTCAACGGCATTGTTGCCAACAATGGCATAATTACCGCCACGTCGCAAAATACCGGTGCGTCGCCGGAGTGCACTCTGACGCTGAACCCCGCAGGCACATCCACCGCCATTACCGCCTGGAATGGTACGTTCGCGAATTGCTTGGCGAAATATGTGCCGTCGAGCTTCCGCTAAATAGTGAGTCTCCAGGGTCGGAGCGCGCCTTTGGCGCGACTTCGGCCTTTTTCTTTGTGCGATGCTACACTTAGCGCGAAGCGCGGCTGCTCTAAGGTAGCCAGTTACTGAGCCAGGCGGGTGGCCGAATTTTGAACACGCAGCGGGGATTTTGGCACGTTCATTGCATTACCCCCATTGCGCATCGAAGGATGCCAAGGGCTGGGCTTTATCAATTACGGAGACGGCAATGAAACGCTTACAACAAGGCTTTACCTTGATCGAACTGATGATCGTGGTTGCGATCGTCGGTATTTTGGCGGCGATAGCATTGCCGGCCTATCAGGACTATGTGATTCGTTCGAAGATGTCGGAAGCCATTGCGGCCATTGCGGCGTGCAAGACCTCGGTCGCGGAATACTCGTCCTCGCATACCGCGTATCCG
>VBDA01000616.1:1570-3559 GCA_005883655.1 Betaproteobacteria bacterium
ATTACCGCTTGGGACGGAACGTTCTCGGCTTGCTTGGCTAAATACGTGCCGTCGAGCTTCCGCTAACGCTTTAAGCTTCCTGGATTTTGGCTAGCCGAAGCGGCACATCGCTTCGGCTAGCCAATTTTATTTGTCGCTCGGGAAGGCTACGGCGCAGGCTCCATCGAGCGTTACATGGCCTTCACTTGCCGACGTCTCGCGCCGGCAATGAGTTTTCCTACGCAGCACAATACTTGCGCCACATTGACCGATAAGCCGATTCCAGGCTCTCGCAAAATTGGGGCGCATCCATAAGACTGGACGCGGCAACGCGCTCCCTCAGACCCGCCCGCAGCTCGACTAAGTGAGCAAGGTTTCCCGCGCATTCAGCGGCGGTAGCCACATAGCCGCCCGGTGTTATCGCCACGAGCTGCTCTAACCCGACTTCCGACAACAGTCCTACCGAGTTACGCGCAAATGCCGTAGCACCTTTGAGCGTCACGACCGGGACGCCCATCCAAAGCGACTGCATGGTGGTTGTTCCGCCCCCATAGGGAAAGGGGTCCAGGGAGATGTCGATTTCGCTGAACAGTTCGAGAAAGCGAAGAAAATCGAGAGCAGGCGAAACGCGGATCCGCGCCGCCTCAATACCGCGCAGCATAAATTCCCCAATAATGTGATCGCGAAACACCGGATTCTGACCGCCGCGGGCGACGATCAGCAGTTGTGATCGATCGACACGCTTCAGCAAGCTGGCCCACGTGTCTTTGACTTCGTCGGACACCTTTGGCCACTGATTCATCGAGCCGAAAGTTATATGACCGGATGTCGATGCCGGAAGAGGGCTAACGGGCGGACTCTGAGGCGAGGGCAGAAAGCAGGAGTGGAGTGGAAGGCGGCACAGCGTCTCGGTATGAAGGTGCTCCGTTTCTCCCGCGGGGTCGAGATAGCCGTCGGTTATGCGATAGTCCATCGCGGTGAGGCCGGTCGTATTCAAGTAGCCGAGCCATGTAACCTGTATGGGCGCGGGCTTCAAGGCGAACATCGACAATCGATTCCCCTTCGTGTGCCCGGACAAATCGACGAGGATATCGATCCGGCTCTTGCGAATCGTCTCGGCGAGCGCTTGGTCGCCCATGTCCGTGACGCACTGCCAAACATCGGCGCTGCGTTTTAGCCGAGCTGTTACGGCATCCTCTACCGCGGGTGATGTATCGAAACAAAAAATCTCGAACGCTTTCTTATCGCGGGCTTCCAGCATAGGCTCGTAAAAGGCGGCCACAGGGTGGTCGCGGAAATCCGGAGATACGTAACCGATTCGCAGGCGCTTCTCAGGATCCAGCGTGACCGACTCAACCTTCAACAACGATAGCGCCTTCGACTGGTGGAGAGCACCCCAGCGCCGGTGTTCTTGGAACAATTCCACCGGACTGAGCAGTTTGCTGAAGTTGAGGACAAAGAGGCGGTTGCTTTGCAAAGTGACCGCCTCGGGGTTTCTTGCAATCGCCCGGTCAAATGCGGCTAAGCCTTCTTCAATTCTGCCCATGAGACAGAATTGGTCGGCCATTAGGGCGTCCAGATCGGGCGCTTCCGGATCGAGCCTCGCCACGCGTTCGTAACACTGCAGGGCAAATATCGGATCAAGCGCGCGGATCGCAACATTACCGATGCGCAATAGCAGGCCGATCTGATTCGGATCGATGGCGAGGCCTCTTTCGCAATACTCCTTGGCTTTCTGCAGGTCCCCAGCCTCCTCGTAAAGAGCTGCCAGCCAATACATCGCGTGCAAACACTTCGGGTCACCCTCCAATACCTTTTGGTAGAGTTGCAGCGCGCCAGAGGAGTCAGAGTTTTCGCGAAGCGCGTCCGCCCGCCTCAAGAGGTCATTGATGTCGGCCGATCGACTGGGGTCAAGCTGCGGCTTGGCGCGGACTTTGCGTCCGAATAGGCTGAACATTGCTGACTGGAAAGGTCCGAGACATCCTCCGATGCAGTATATCGAGGATCACC
>VBDA01000435.1:0-345 GCA_005883655.1 Betaproteobacteria bacterium
CAGCGCCTGATTGATGACAATGCGGGTAAGCCATGTCGAAAGCCGTGCCCCGCCGCGGAAGTCGTTAATGTGACGATAGGCGTCGAGATAGGCATCCTGGAGCGCATCTTCTGCCTCGGCGTCGTCCTTGAGAATCGCCCGCGCGACACGGAACAGCTTGCCGTTGTGACGCCGCATCAGAACTTCGAAAGCAGCCTGATCGTGGCGCGCAATACGGCCAACGAGCTCCGCGTCGTCGACTGCGGAGGCGGGTTTCGGCTCGGGTGCCGACGGAGTGGGTCGAGTGGGCATCGATGTTTGGGCGATCGTTCACGCATTGGATGGCGGCAAGCAAGCGCGCGTTCC
>VBDA01000435.1:375-7342 GCA_005883655.1 Betaproteobacteria bacterium
CCTGCATAACATAACATCACGGCACCGAGGTAAGGCCCGATTGGTGCCATCGCGAGCTCATGATTAGCGCCGTTGAGCTTTGCGCGATTCTCAGAGCTGCCGTTCATCCGGGTTTCGCGTAATCTATCCCGCGAGATCACCGATGAGCGTCTTGCCCACCCCGTTGCGGATCGTCGTGGCAGTCGTGGTCGCCTGCGGATTCGGCGCCACGGCAACGGCAGCACCGACGCTCAACGTCGGCTCGAAGCGCTTCACCGAGTCGTACATCCTCGGCGAAATCATCAAGCAGTCGGCGAAAGGCGCCGGCGAGGTGGCCATCACGCACAGCCAGGGGCTGGGCAATACCGCGATCGTGCTCAACGCGCTCACGACCGGCAGCATCGATGTCTACCCCGAGTACACCGGCACCATCGCGCGGGAAATTCTCAAGCTCGATCAAGTGCCGCCGCTCTCAGAGCTCAGCGCCAGGCTCGGGGCTATGGGGCTCGCGGTCGCGGTGCCGCTCGGCTTCAACAACACCTACGCGCTGGCGATGCGCGGCGACGACGCACGCGCCAAAGGCATCGCCCGCTTGTCCGATCTGAAAGCGCATCCCGAGTTGCACCTGGGCCTGTCGCAGGAGTTCATCGGCCGCGCCGATGGCTGGCCTGGATTGAAGCGCGCGTACGATTTACCGTTCGCGACACCGCGCGGCCTCGATCATGGTCTCGCCTACGAAGCCATCGCCGAGCGCCAAGTGGATGCGATCGACATCTACTCGACCGATGCCAAGATCGATAAATACGGCTTGACGGTACTCACCGACGACCGCCGGTATTTTCCGCGCTACGACGCGGTGTTGCTCTACCGTGCGGATCTGCCGCAACGTCTGCCGAAGACATGGGAAGCGCTGAGGCGTCTGGAAGGGACCATCGATGACGCCGCGATGCGGCGCATGAACGCCGACGCCGAGCTCGAGCACAAGGACTTCGCCTCCGTGGCAGCGAGCTTTCTGGCACAACATCCTGGCGCGGTTGCCGCGACGGCGCAGGCCGCGTCGGCTGGGTCGGCAACCGCAAGCGCACGGCCGGAAGAAGATCTGTGGCACAAGATCTTCGGGCCCGATTTTGGCCGCCTGACGCTCGAGCACCTGACGCTGGTATTCGTGTCGCTCGCGGCAAGCATCGTGATCGGCATACCACTGGGCATCCTTGCCGCCAAGCGCCCGGCGACCGAAACGATAATCCTGGGAGCGACCGGTGTGACGCAGACCATCCCCTCGCTGGCGCTGCTCGCGGTCCTGATCCCGTTGACCGGGCGCATCGGCGCGGTGCCGGCGTTCATCGCGCTCAGCCTCTACGCGCTGCTGCCCATCGTGCGCAACACGCATGCGGCGCTGACGCAGATCTCGCGAGGGATGAGGGACGCGGCGCTATCGCTGGGCATGCAAGCCGGCACCATTCTGCACAAGATCGAGTTGCCGCTGGCCGCCCCAACGATCATGGCCGGGATCAAGACGTCCGCAGTGATCAACGTCGGCACCGCTACGATTGCCGCGTTCATCGGTGCCGGCGGCTACGGAGAGCGCATCGTCACCGGGCTCGCGCTCAACGATCATGGCATGCTGCTCGCCGGCGCGCTGCCGGCCGCGGCGCTGGCGCTTTTGATCGAAAGCGGATTCAGGGTGGCGGAGCGGTGGTTGATCCCCGCCGGCTTGCGCCGGCTGCCACAGCGCTGACCTTCACTAAGATGCCGGAGTGTTGTGGGTCCTTGTTAGCGACTTGTAGTATACTATTTCAAAGTCAAAAAAGTCTCTCGATTTCGTTTGCCCAGGCGCGTATAGCAACGGCAGCGCCAATTCACCGCCGTCCAGTTTCACCACCGTCCAATGAATGACGGTGCCATTCCTTAGGAGGAAAAATTGAAATTCAATACCAAGAGCCTGTCGGCGGCTATCGCCATTGGCTTCGCCCTTTGTTCGTCGATTGGATCTTCGGCTGTTCTCGACATCGCGACGCTTTCAACACATGCCGACCGCGTGAGCGGCGGCGACGTCTTGGTTCAGATCACCTCGGACGCGAGCGGCGCCGGAACGGTGACACTGAACGGCGTCGACGTGACGAGCGCGTTTCACCCCGGAACCGCAGCCAATACGGTTGTCGGACTGTTGACCGGACTCAACCTCGGAAAGAATACGCTCGCCGCGGGCGGCAAGAGTCTTGTGATCACCAATTATTCGATCAAGGGGCCGATTGTTTCAGGGCCGTACGTTCAACCTTTTATCTGTCAAACGCAGGATTTTCGGCTGCCTGACGGAACGACACTCGGGATCCCAATCGATGTCGATTGCTCGGCGCCGACGAAGATCATCTATCTTTACAGGCCGACCGACGGCACGGCGCTGATCCCGCTGCCAAGCACGTCGAACCTGCCAGCAAATGTCGCGATGACGAGCACGCTTACTGGTTTGACGGTTCCCTTCGTCGTGCGCCTCGAGACCGGCACGATGGACCGCGGTATTTATCAAAACGCGATCCTTCGCGCCGACGCCTTTCACGCCGCCCAAGGCGTGGAACAAGCGCTTGCTCGCTCAGCATGGCGCCGGTTGCCCAGGCGGCTGGTACATCCAGGGCGCGGCAGAGGGCACCAATATCCTGACTGGCACGAATCTCACGCGCCTCGGCGAAGGTTGGGGGATATTCATCAACACGCTGCAGAACCCGAGCACCAGTTGCAACGCAACCGTGGCCGGCGAAGCGACGATGATGGGTAAGGAGCACTTCATCGAAACGTTCGGCGTTCCGACCTATACGCTCTCCACGGGTAGCTCGGGCGGAGCCATTACGAGCGAAGGTGTCGGCAACACGTTCCCTGGCTTGTTTGACGGCATCCTTATCTCTAACGCGTTCCCGGATACGCTCGCCATTCCCATGAGCGGCGCGGACGGGCATCTGCTGGCGCACTACTTCACCGTGACCAATCCGGCGGGATTCACCGTCGATCAGCAAGTCGCAGTTTCCGGCTACAAGGGACAGCAGGCCTGGTACGACGCCGCGAATCAGTCGGGACGTATCGATCCGGTGCCCGGTCGCGTCGACATCCCAGGCTATAGCTCAGCGGTGTGGAACGCCGCAGTCCCAGTCGCGTTGCGTTATAACCCGGTGACCAATCCCGGCGGTGCGCGGCCGACAATGTTTGACTGGGTGCGAAACATTTACGGGCGTGCTCCTGTTACCGGATTTGGCCTGTCGCCCTTCGATAATGTTGGCATCCAGTACGGTCTCGCAGCGTTGAACTCGGGAGCGATCACCACGACGCAATTTCTCGATCTCAACCAGAGTATCGGCGGCGTCGACCAAGACTTCAACTACGTCGCGAACCGCAGCGTAGGAGACGCCGGCGCGATCAAGCGCACCTACCAAGCCGGTCTCAACATGGACGGCAGCGGCGGTCTCAGAGACATCCCGGTGTTCGACATGGGCGGTTACAACGATACCAGCGGCTACCACTACCAGTGGTATCGGTTCGCTATCCGCGAGCGGCTGCGCGAAGCCAACGGAGACGTAGGCAATCACGTGATGTGGCGCGGCGCGAGCGTTCCGCAACCCAAAGCCTGGCAATTGCTCAACATGTGGGTCCTCGCGGTGAAGCAGGATCATTCGAGCCTGACCGATCATCAGAAGGTGGTCCTTCACAGGCCTTCTGTCCTGGTCGACGGTTGCTGGCCGAGCACGTCGCAATTCGTCGCGGAGCCGCAGACGCTCAGCAGTGCGCCCAACACGACGTGCAACACGGTATACCCGTCGTGGACGAATCCGCGCTTCGTCGCCGGAGGCCCGATCCAGGCCAATCGCTACAAGTGCCAATTGAAGCCGATCAACCTGGCCGACTATACGGTTACGTTCCCACCGGCGGAGATTGCGCGCCTCAGCAGCACCTTTCCGGCTGGAGTCTGCGACTGGTCCAAGCCAGGTGTGAATCAGACCGGCGTCGTGACGTGGCCGTCTTTCGGCCCGTCCCCTGACAATCTGGTATTCGATGTAACCACCCCGTAGAACCAATCAGCGTTGAGGGCCTTACGCAGCGCCTGGTTTATAGCCAGGCGCTTTTTTTTGGCCTTGCGCGACCAACCCCAATGCTCTGCTACACCCGGCCGGTCATTCGGTGAAAGACCGAAAGATCTCCACCTCGGCGGCGCCGTCCGTCAACCCTTCTTTCTCGCGACGTAGGCGGTAAGCGGCAAGGTGGGGCGCCTTGCGATGAAGGTCGAACGCCGCGTCGTCCACGTACATTTCGTAGAACAGGAACAGCTCCGGTTCTTTGGTTGAGCGGTGAACACGATAGACGAGGCACCCTGGCTCCGCGTTCCGCACTACGGCAGCCTGCTCCGAAAGGAGCGCCGCCAGCGCATCCCCCTTGTCCTTCGCTGCCCGTATCCTTGCAACTACCGTGAGTATATTGGCCATCGGTGGAGAAGCCCTTTCGAGGTGAATTCGTGTGGGGCGGATGGCGTGTGAATCGCAGCATACCGCACTGAACCGATGGGTCTCTGCCGGGCGCGATTGTCAACAGGGCGCCGCGCGCGCCCTGTCTCTGGCGGTGTGCGTTATTACTTCGGCTGCGCAACGGTGCGCAGATACGGCTTGTGCGTCTTGAAGCCTTGCGGATATTTCTTCTTGGCGTCCTCGTCGGAAACGGACGTGGGAATGATGACGTCCTCGCCCGGTTTCCAGTTCACCGGCGTGGCAACCGTGTGTTTCGCGTTCAGCTGAACCGAGTCGAGCAAACGCAGCACCTCGTCGAAGTTGCGGCCCGTGCTCATCGGATAAACAAGCATCGCCTTGACCTTCTTGTCGGGCCCGATGACGAATACCGAGCGAACCGTCGCGTTGTCCGCCGCGGTGCGCTTTCCGCCGCTCGCGTTGGGGTGAATCATGTCGTAGGCCTTCGCGACCTCGAGGTCCGCATCGCCGATCATCGGATAATTGACTGCGTGCCCCTGGGTCTCCTGAATATCCTTGACCCAGGATTTGTGGTCGCTGACGGGATCCACGCTGAGCCCGATGATTTTGGTGTTGCGCTTGTCAAACTCCGGCTTGAGCTTGGCCATGTAGCCGAGCTCGGTGGTGCACACCGGCGTGAAATCCTTCGGATGCGAGAACAGAATCGCCCATTTGTCCCCGATCCACTCATGGAACCGAATCCTGCCTTCCGTGGTGTCGGCGGTGAAGTCCGGTGCTTCGTCACCTATGCGTATCGCCATTTTCTATCTCCGTTGGGCTGAAGAGTCTGGAGTTTGCTCGGTCTCGCGGTAGCTATCGTGCTGCTCCAGGCCCTTGGTTTGTGACCCCTGCTTCAACGTTGGGGGATTGTAATTATACGACGGCCAGGAGACTTGATATCGCGTTGAAGCCATACCGACGGACAGACACTTTGCACGGTCTCTTGGCGCTATACACCCCAACGGGTTTTTCGGGGTTACGAGGATTCCAGCCCCGCTTTGCGTTGGGTAGCCACCCGCGCAGCGGTGCTTGCCTCCCGCGCTGCGGCCCGCTGCATTGAGGGTCGGAATAACGTCGCCGGGGAAGGTGTTTGCTTCCTCAGACCGCCGAGCTGAGTCGAACCTTGACCGATGGTGCGTCGAGGGGATGTTGGATCCGAGCGACATCCGCCGAACTTTTCCAAATCCTGAAAGAGGGGGCAAATCATGAACTTGGCTTCACGCGCTCTGCGACAAGCGTTGTTTGTCGCCGCGCTGGCATCTGGACTCGCCGCGGGCGCAGCCTTCGCCGCGAACAGCTATGCGGTGCGCAACCTCGACCCGCCGAGCACCGCGACGACAACCTCAAGAACGGCTGGGGCATCGCGTTGAGCGCGACCAGCCCCATCTGGGTTGCCGATAACGGAACCGGCAAGTCGACGCTGTATGACGGTCTTGGGAACATGCTGTCGCTGGTCGTTACCGTTCCGTCCGCATCGGGCAGCGACCCGGGAGCGCCGACCGGCATTGTCTTCAACGGTTCCAACGATTTCGTGGTCAGAAGCGGCACGGCGGCCGGCGCTGCCCGGTTCATCTTCGCTGCGGAAGACGGGCTCATCTCGGGCTGGTCGCCGGGCGTTGATGCGACGCACGCAATCCACGCCGTGTTCATGGCGAGTGCGGTGTACAAGGGTCTCACGCTGGCATCGAACGGCGGCGTCAATATGCTCTACGCCGCGGACTTCCACGGGCACAAGATCGACGTCTTCGGCCCCAATTTCACGCCCAGGAAAATGCCCGGCGCGTTCGTCGATCCGAATATCCCCGCCAACTTCTCGCCGTTCAACATTCTGTCCCTCGGTGGGCGCCTGTACGTCGCGTATGCACAAAAGGAAGAGAACGGCGACGACGAGGTCGCCGGGCCGGGCCTGGGCACCTGCTGCAACGGGTCGCGACGGGCGGAACGCTCAACGCGCCGTGGGGCATGGCGATCGCGCCGGCGAACTTCGGAGACTTCAGCGGTAGCCTTCTGGTCGGCAATTTCGGCGACGGCACGATCAACGCCTTCAATCCCACAAGCGGTGCATTTCTCGGACAGTTGCGAACGCCCGACGGCCAAATCCTCGTGATCGACGGCTTGTGGGGCATCGCATTTGGCAATGGCAGCACGGCACAAAACCTGCCGTCGAACACCCTCTTCTTTGCGGCTGGTCCGAACGGCGAGGAGAATGGAGTCTTTGGCAGGATCGATGCCGCTTCGCCCTAACGGGATCGGTAGCGATGGCGCATGGCCCGACGCCGCCACTGCGCATCGAAAGGTCTCAACCCGGGCCACGATCGCTCGGGTTGAGATCGCCCCCCTAACGCAAGAATCAGTACGAGAATCACCTAAGCCCGGCAGCGCTACCACGGTTCGACGGCGGGCAGTATCATTGTCTGCAAGCGGGGTTCTCGACATGACGTGGTCGGTTATTGCGGCGAGCATTGCGGCGGCTCTCGTCGCGAATG